>NZ_DLOC01000060.1:0-11727 GCF_002478465.1 Empedobacter sp. UBA7494 | reverse complement strand
AACAATAGTATTATAAAAAAATCCGACTACTTTTAAGTAGTCGGATTTTCAGTTTATATTAATCCAGCGCGCTTTAACAAAGCGTCTGCTGTTGGTTTATAACCTCTAAATTCTTCGTACAGTTTCATCGGTTCTACAGTTCCACCAGATGATAAAAGTTTATAGAATTTTTGAGCTGTTTCTGGATTGAAAATTCCAGTTTCTTGGAAAAATGCAAAGGCATCTGCATCCAAAACTTCGGCCCATTTATATGAATAATAACCAGATGAATATCCACCTTGAAAAATATGTGAGAAGGATGTACTCATCATATTTTTATCAATTTCTGGATACAACTCTGTTCGTTTAAAAGTTTCTTTTTCAAATTGTTGTAAATCATTAATTTCAGCCAAATCATTCGCATGATAAGCCATATCCAATAATCCAAAACTCAATTGACGAACAGTTTGATAACCTTCCATAAAACTTGAAGAAGCTTTTACTTTTTCAATTAATTCTTGCGGAATAATTTCTCCTGTTTGATAATGTTTTGCAAATAATTTTAAAGCTTCTGGTTCGTAACAAAAGTTTTCGTAAAATTGAGAGGGTAATTCAACAAAATCCCAATAAACATTTGTTCCAGAAAGACTTTCGTACGTTGTATTTGGTAACATTCCGTGTAGCGCATGACCAAATTCGTGGAACAATGTTGTCACTTCCTGAAATGTCAATAATGACGGCGTGTCTTTCGTTGGTTTTGTAAAATTACAAACAATCGAAATGTGCGGACGTTTGGTGTTTCCATTCACATTAGAAGCATCTCTATAACTTGTCATCCAAGCACCAGGGCGTTTTCCTGCGCGCGGGAAAAAGTCTGCATACAATAAACTTAAGAACGCACCATTTTTATCTAGAACTTCATAAGTTGTTACTTCATCGTTGTATTTATCAATTTTATGAATTTCTTTAAATGTAATTCCATACAATTTTGTTGCGACATCAAAAGCTCCTTGAATCACATTTTCTAACTGAAAATAAGGTTTCAATTCTTCGTCAGAAAGACTGAATTTTTTCTGTTTTAATTTTTCAGCATAATACGCATGATCCCAACGTTGCAATGTTTCAATCCCATCAGTTTCTTTTGCAAATGCAGTTAATTCCTCAATTTCTTTTTCTGCAAACGGTTTTGCTTTCGTTAATAAATCATTCAAGAAATCTAAAACAGTCGTTGGTGTTTTTGCCATACGTTCTTCCAAAACATAATCAGCATGCGTTTTATAACCTAATATTTTAGCACGTTCGTGACGAAGTTTTACGATATTTTTGACATTTTCTTCGTTGTTAAATTCATTATTTTGATAGGCTTTTACTCCATTTGCTCTAAATAATTTTTCTCTTAATTCACGATTTTCTGCGTATTGCATAAACGGAATATAGCTTGGTGCTTGTAAGGTAATCAACCAACCTTCGTGATTTTTTTGTTCAGCATCAGCTTTTGCTTGATCAATAGCATATTGAGGCAAACCTTTCAAATCATTTTCATCTGTAATAATCAATTCGTATGCATTAGTTTCAGCCAAAACATTTTGTCCAAATTGCAAAGAAAGCATAGCCAATTGCTTGTCTATTTCACGTAATTTATTTTTGTCTTCTTCGTTCAAATTTGCCCCATTTCTTGAAAAACCTTTGTATTTTTTTTCTAATAAATAAGCTTGTTCATCTGTTAAATTCAACGAATCCTTTTGATTATAAACGACTTTAATTCGTTCAAATAAATCTTGATTTAAGCGAACATCATTTCCAAATTCAGATAATAAAGGGGAAACTTCTTGCGCAATTTCTTGAATTTCATCATTCGTTTCAGCAGAATTAAGGTTGAAGAAAATAGAAGAAATACGTCCTAATTTTTCACCCGAAAGTTCCATTGCTTCAATTGTATTTGCAAAAGTTGGCGCTTCAGGATTCGCGGTAATTGCATCTATTTCTGCTTTTGCTTCTTCAATTGCTTGGATAAAAGCAGGTTTGTAATCTTCATTTTTAATTTTAGAAAAAGGAGCACCTTCAAAAGGTGTTTCAAATTTTTCTAATAACGGATTTACCATTTATAGTGTATTTTTTTAGTTAAAATATATTTGTTTAAACTCTTTCAAATTCTAATCCAAATGTAAGAAATCTGACAAATCGTCAAATTTAATGTGTGATTAATTTGGAGTTATTTACATTTGTTTTAAAAGTAATCAATTATGAGTGTAGCCTTAATATTCAATCAAAAACCAACAGAAGAATGGCAAAGAAATTTACAAGAATTATTCCCAGATACGAAAGTTGAAGTTTATCCAAATATCTCAAATCCAGAAGATGTAGAATTTATTGCAACTTGGAAACCACACAAAAATTATATGGCTGAATTTCCAAATCTAAAAGTTGTGCAATCAGTTGGAGCTGGAATTGACCATTTGTTGCATACCAAAATTCCAGATTCAATAAAGGTAACACGTATTGTTGATCCTGCTTTGAAGCAAGAAATGTTTGAGCATGTTTTGGCTTGTGTTATGACTTCAATGAAAAATCTATTGACGTATTATAAAGATCAAGTTCGTAAAGAGTGGAAGCCTACTATTTATCAAAATATCAAGGAAACAACTATTACTATTTTAGGATTAGGTGAAATCGGAAAGTTAGTAGCAGAGCAATTTGTTGCGTTAGGTTTTCAAGTCAAAGGTTGGTCGAATTCGCCAAAAAATATAAATGGAGTAGAATCTTTTTCTGGAAAAGAAGGCTTGAATGCTGCGATTTCTAAAACTAATTTTATTGTCAATATTTTGCCTTTGACAGATGATACAGAAGGTATTTTGAATAAAGACTTTTTTAAAGAATGTTCAGATCATACAGTTTTGGTGAATGTTGGTCGTGGAGCACATTTGGTCGAAAAGGATTTATTAATTGCAATCGAAGAAAAACAAATAAAAGAGGCTTATTTAGATGTTTTTGTAGAAGAACCTTTACCTGAAAATCACCCTTTTTGGACGAATGAAAATATTTATGTAACACCTCATATTGCGAGTGTTACAAATGCAACAACTGCTCTAAAACAAGTTGCAGATAACTATAACAGAATGAAAAATAACGAAGCTTTATTGAATGAAGTTTCATTAGAAAGAGGTTATTAGATATACCAAAATGACGTAAGATTTTGTTAAAAAGACGCATTTATGTTTTTACTTGTCAAAAAAATCTTTTAACATTGTATTTGAAAAAATAAAAGCTAAAAATGAGTGATTATATTCAACTTTATTCAATTGATAATATTTTAAGAACTTACAAAGAAGAAGCAACTGATCGTCGGTTAGCAATCTTTGACGTAGGTCCTGAGAACAATTATTATTTTGTAAAACGAAAACCTTATAAGTTTACGTCGCTTGGGTTGATTTTAATCACAGCAGGAACATGTGAAATCACGGTGAATTTAGAACCAACATTAATCAAACGTGACGATATTATTGTGGTTCTTCCAGGTCAGTTGTTCGAGATTATAGAGCATTCGGCTGATTTTGCTGTTCAAGCAATCTTCATTGATTCAGATCTGATTATTGAAGCTGGTTTTCACGTGAAATCCAATAATTTAGTAGAATTTTTATCGTCCAAATATCCTAAAATCATTTCTTTAGATAAAAAGATTGTACGTGATATGCGCTACAATCTGAATAAGATTAGTAAATATACCATCAAGAATGAAAATATCTTTGCAAAAGATTTGGTTTTACATCACTTTTCAGTGTTGATGTATGAGATGGGAAATTACTACAACCAAGCTGTAACGGCAAAAAGTACAACGAAAGAAGTCAGAAAGGAGGAATTGGCTAAGCAGTTTTTGTATTTAGTTTCAACTCATTTTCGTCGTCAGCGTAATGTACAGTTTTATGCAGATGAAATGTTTATTAGTCGTAAGCATTTAACCAAAATTATTGTCGAAGTCTTTAATAAATCACCTAAACAAATCATTGCCGAAGCCATTGTATTAGAGGCAAAAGTCTTGCTAAAGAACCCAAAATATAGTGTTTCTGATGTTGTGACAGAATTAAATTTTATAGACACTTCCGTTTTTAGTAAATTTTTCAAAAATTATGCAGGTGTTTCACCTACAACTTTCATCGCTTCTAACTAATAATTGATGTAAATCAATGTAAATGTGAAAGTTTTCTAAAAACGTCTTTTTGGCATATTATTACGTTTATTTCGCTAACTAATTTGTTAAATTGGATAGACCTTTGTTGCTCAAATTTTTATTGATGCGTCTTTTAGGAGATAATTGATACATGAAATTTGAATGAAAAGAATTTTATGGTGGTAGATTTTACAAAAAAAATATTTGCACATATTTCAGCAATCGGTGGTTATGTGCCAGAAAATAAACGAACTAATTCCGATTTAGAAAAGATTACAGACACTTCTGATGAATGGATTGTAAAAAGAACGGGAATTAAAGAACGTCGTATTTTAGAGGAAGGTTTAGCGACATCTGATATGGCGGTCAGTGCAATTCAGAATTTAATTGAAACATACAAAAAAGACATCAAAGATGTTGATGCCTTGATTGTAGCGACTTCTACACCAGATATGTTGATGCCTGCTACAGCAAATATTGTATGCGAAAAGTTAGGAATAGAGAATGTTTGGGCATTTGATATGAATGCAGCTTGTTCTGGATTTTTATATGCGTTGGACATGGGAGCTTCGTTGATTGAAAGCAGACGTTACAAAAATGTTTTGGTGATTGGTGCTGATAAAATCAGTGCGTATGTAGACATCAAAGATCGTTCGACAAATATTTTGTTTGGAGATGGAGCTGGAGTAGTTTGGTTAGAGCCTACAAATGAAGAAGGAATTTTGGATGCTTTGTTACAGAGTAATGGAACTGGAAAAGAATTCTTGAATATAGAAGGAGGTGGTTCTTTGTATCCAGCGAGTTCACAGTTGTTGGTTGATGAGAAGCGTTACATTAGACAAGATGGAAAAATTGTATTCAAAAATGCAATTCAATCAATGAGTGATACGTGTGTCAATGTTTTGAAACGCAATGATTTTTCTGTAGAAGATGTAAATTGGTTGGTTCCGCATCAAGCGAATAAACGAATTATTGACGCTGTTGGTAATGAAATTAATATTGAAGAAGGTAAAACTTTAATCAATATTGAGAATTACGGAAACACAATTGCAGCGACAATTCCGTTATGTATTTGGGAAAATACAGCAAAATTAAAGAAAGGAGATTTATTGATGTTGACAGCCTTTGGAGCAGGTTTCTCTTGGGGAGCAAGCTTATTGCGTTGGACAATTTAATCAATAAAAATCATATATTTTTGTTCATAAAGAACGGCAAGAAATTGTCGTTCTTTTTTATTGTAAACTATTAAATTCTTCACCACACTTCTTGCATTTGAACACGTTTTTGTAGTAAATTGGGTAAACCCAAAATATGATAGAAGATAATAAAGAAAGTAAACCTTTTCCACCTTTCATTGACTTGTAATTGCTGTAATACTCATTACTTCCACACTTAGGGCAAACAAGAATTTCATCCAAATCATTGGTATAATTTGAAGTATCAATTTCTTCTAAAACTTTCATAGCACGATCAGTATCTTCTTTCTTAATTTTTACTTTCACGCCACCAATGGCATTCGACAAAAACTGATTCATCCCAACCGAATGTTCATCAATAACAAAAGCATCAATTTGTTCACTCTCTAATTTTGAACGTAAAATATGTGCTTCAATAGGGCTTTCAAATGTTTTTAATGTAATAAGTTCCATACTAATTGTGTTAAAAATTCAATTCAATATCCGATATAAAATTAGTTCTTTTTATCTTAATGTTTTAAATTTTTTAGTAGATGAAAAATGTAATTCAATGTTTATTTTTAATTGTATTGATGATGAATACGACACATGCGCAAAACCTAAAACAAGTTGCTTACAAAGATGGCTTACAAAAATTGAATGGTTTAGTAACCGATAATACAACAAAGAAAAGTCCAGGAGTTTTGATTTTACCTGCATGGAAAGGAGCTGATAACGAAGCAAAACAAGCTGCAATAGATTTAGCAAAAGAAGGTTATATTGCGTTTGTTGCAGATATTTATGGAGAAGGAAGCAATCCGAAAGATAATGCGGAAGCGGCTAAAATAGCAGGAAAATACAAGTCTGATTTTGCAGCTTATCAAAAACGAATTGATTTGGCGTTGAAAGAGTTAATCAAAGCTGGTGCAGATCCAAGCAAAATTGCTGTAATTGGTTATTGTTTTGGAGGAACAGGCGCATTAGAAGCTGCTCGTGCGCAATTACCTATTGTTGGCGTTGTTTCTATTCATGGTGGATTAGCAAAAGATTTGGCTCGAAAAAATATCCCTCTTAAAACAAAAGTTTTAGTAGAACATCCAGCTGATGACGAATCTGTAAAACCTGAAGATATTTCGAATTTGGTACTTGAAATGAACGAAGGAAAAACAGATTGGCAAATGATTACTTACGCAAATTCAAAACATACATTTACCAATCCAGAATCACCAGATTACAATAAAGTAATGGCAGATAGAGCGTGGCAACATACATTATTGTTTTTAAAAGAAGTATTGAAATAAAACCATTAATTCGAGTGAAATTATTTTTAGAATTTTGTATCGAGAATAAGGTTTTAGAAGATAAAATTCATCTTAATTCTCGATACAATTTTAAAAAAAACATAATAAGAAATCTACTGAATAAACAACTGGATCATTTCATACCAAAAAGCAGCTGTAAAAAAGCCTATAATAATACTGATTCCAATAATCAAATTGGTTAGTTTGGTGTTGAGTTTAAATTGTTCCGCAATAATACTCGATGTTACTAATGTAGGCATTGCAGCTTCAAAAATAGAGATTTTAGCCACATCACCTTTTATCCCAATTACGATGGCTAAAAGCATTACAACTGCAGGCGCTATCATTAATTTGTAAACCATAGACATCGAAATTTGTGACCATAATTTTCTCCAACCATTAAACTTTAATTGCAGTCCAACTGAAAATAAAGCCAACGGACCTACAGTTGCAGCTAATTTATCGAAGAATGGTTCGGCAGGAGATAAGTCGATAAATTGAGATAAAATCAATGCACTGATACAACCCAAAAATGGAGGGAAAGTAAATAATCTTTTCAAGATAAATTTAGAATCTATTGCTCCAGATCCATTACTTCCTCCTTTTAATGCAGAAACTATTCCGATGGTTGATAAGCACAAAAACATGGTTTGATCACAAATAATCGCAATACTTAAATATTTTTCTCCATAAAATGCTGAGATCAAAGGGAAACCAATAAAAGAGGTATTGCTATAGCCGCTTGCCAATTCCAATGTTCTTCTCGAACGCTCCGAATAGCCTTTTGCTTTGCTGTAGAATTTCATGTAAAATAAACTTCCAACGGCTATAATGACAGTAGAAAAGATAGGAAATAACATTTCTTGCGACCATTCTACTTTTGGTAAATACTTAAACGAGACTGCTGGTAAAGCTAGATATAAAATCCATGTATTGATCCCTTTATGTGCATCAGGATTTATAGATTTTGTTGCTTTAAACACCATTCCGGCGATAATGCAGACTGCGATTAATATAAAATTTACCATTTTTTAGATATTTAGAATGCAAAGTTACAATCCCATTTTTTTTTACCCTAAAGATATCACTTTTTATTCAATGCTTATTTTTTATAAAATGGCAAGAATAGATATATTTAATTTATTATTATCTAAAATTACTTTTGAATAATGATTTTCATTTTCCAAAATAGCTGTAAATGGAGCAGGAATTATTGTATCAGTTGTAGGAAACTAAGTTGTTTTAATAAAATAATTTAGTAATAATATTTTCCCTTCATCTGAGCCATTAGTACCAAAAGTATCAAAATCTCCTTTTCAGAATTTAGATGTTGTTTTCTATTATAATATATGATTAGTTGCTTCAATATAAGTTGTAGGTAAACCAATTTCAGAAATTCCAAAAATAGAATGTTGATCAAATTCTGCTTAGTTCTCATAAGCTAAATATATTCTTCATTCGATTTTACAAAAGTTAATCTTGTCCAACCAACTTGTAAACTAAACTGATTATCGGTTTCTTCAATTAACTCAAAAGCTAGAATAGTTGTATAAAATGATTTCGTTTTTTCTAAATCATTTGTAAACAATTGTAATTCTTATATTTTCATTCTGCGATTTTTTATAAAAGTAAACCAACTAAACAGAAGAAAACATCAAGACGAATTGATTTAATTAATTGCGCTATAAGTAAATTATTTCCTTCAATTAGTTATTATTCTTTTCTTTCAAAAAACCTTTTTCTTGACACAAAATTCTTACAGAATTTCACTCGAAATGACGGTTTTTTCATATAAAAAAGGTAGAATTATACTACTGATTTCTATATCAAAATAAACATCTATTTCTATGTCTCTATGTGGTCATTTATTCAAAAGTTGAGACAAATTATATCTTTATTTTATTCTCATCATAGTTACCAAAGAAGTAGCCACATACGTTTCTTTGTTCGTTGTTTCGTCAACCACAAAAATCTCTGTGCGTATGGTGCTTATCTTTTTTCCGCCTTTTATCACATAGGCTTTTGATAGTAAATAATCACCCAAAGCAGGTCGTAAATAATTCACCTTTAACTCAACTGTTACCACATAACAATCGTCGTCATAGTGAGAAACAGCAGCATAACCAGATGAAACATCAACCAAAGAAGCAATCATAGCACCATTAAACATTCCGTGTTTACGTGTCATCATTTCTTGTTTTGGAATCTTAATCGAAACATAGTCCGTTTCGCATTCGATAAGTGATGCGTTATAAAATTTTAAGGTTTCTGAACGATTAAAACTTACCTCTACTAATTCTCTTTTTTCTGGCGTCATATAAAATTGCTTTCAACAAATATAGAGATTTGTCGAAAGCAATTTCAGTTATGCAGTTACGTTATTCAAGTTTTCTTCTTTGATAATCGTATTTTGATGCGACAAAATTACTTTATCCAAACCGCGGTAATAATTCCCTTTGTCAACAGTAATCAATAAATTATTTTTCGGAATTTTATTGATAATCTTATTGTTCGGGAAATGTTGTTTCGAGTTTTTGAAGGTAATAAATACATCATCTTCAGTTAGATTTTTGACATCATCTTCCGAAATAATATCAATCAATTCATAAGGTAAATAAAGTTGATCGAAGATATAATGAAACGTTTTAAGGCGTTTTCCGTTCAATTCTTTGCTATGTTGCAAAAAGTTTCTCAATCTATGTACAACAGCGTAGAAATTACCTACCAAAGGCGGTTTGGGAATATTACGCTCGAACAAGCAACCATCAATCAAACTAAGCGGAAGTTTGATATTCAATTCATCTGTTTTTACATTGTATAGATGGCGATAATCCAAACCTCTTTTCTTGAATTCTTCGATAATATGATCTTTTAGCGCAGGAACTTTAATAGGCAATTGTTGATTGATAAAATCGACCAATTTTTCATCTGATATAGGAGCTAAATTAAGCTCAGAAATGTTTTGTGACATACAATAAATAGTTAAAATAAAACAATTATTGTATTTCGATAATAGGGGATTTTTCGTTGTTTTTGGATGAACTCCCGTATTGTTTTACCACCGTGGAGACTCCTCTCGGTTGGTATCGTTTTCTACGATTCGAAATACGGTGTAAAACTACATAAAAAATTGAATATGTAGTAATCTTTTCTAATAATTTTATTTTAAAATGATCACTTAGAATTTTATTCTAAATTGGATATTGTTTCGATAATAAAGTTTTGAATAATTGCTTGATTTGTTTTTTTATATTCTACCATATAGATACATCGTAATACTAGTTCATTTATTCATTTTCCAATTTATCTCTATTCATTAACATTGTTAAACCTATGTCTCTATGTGGTTATAAATTTTATGTTCTGAATTAGATGCGACCATGAAACGAGTTTAGGGTGACGACTTCGCTATTAAAAATCAAGATTTAGAAAATTTTACAAATAATTAAGATAAATTTAATTGTTTGCCGAAAATTATTTTATACATTTGAGTAACAAAGTAATTAAAAAATGAAGTTTACGTGCTTATATATGTCGATTCGCAAACAGGTTTGGAATATCCAGACGTGGGAAAGTCATGTATACTAAAAAGAGATTTTATTTTTTAATATATTTTAGGTTTCCCCGTCGAGTTTCGATGGGGATTTTTTTTGAACAAAAACAACAATTACCCATATAAAATTAAAAACAATGCAAAGTTTACAACAATTAACGATCCCAGTTTGGCCCTTAGAGGACAACACAATCTTAAACAATGTTTCGGTAACATTTCAACTTTTTGGACTTCCATTAGGAACAGCTCCAGTCATTTTGATTAACCATTCCTTACACGGAGATTCAGATTGTACCTATCATTGGGATGGGGTCATGGGAAAAAACAAAGCAATTGATCTTAATGAGTATACGGTAATCTGTATAGATATTCCTGGAAATGGCGTTTCCCAAACCATAAAGTACGACTATATACCACGCGATCACATTACAGCACGCGATGTAGCGGTGTTGTTTTGGTTGACGTTATTTGAATTGGAAGTAGACGAGATTTTTGCCATTATTGGTGCAGACTTAGGCGGAGGATTAGCGTGGGAAATGGCATGTTTGTTCCCGAATAAGGTGCTGAATATTATTCCGATAGCAGCAAGTCTTAAAACAACAGATTGGTTGGTAAAAGAGCCAACAGCTAAAAGCGAATACCTGAAATCTATTTTCTATTCGATAGATATATCACGCAATAGAGGCGATATATTGCAAGTTTCGCAATACATCAAATCAAAAATACATGTGATTTATGTAAAGAATGGAAACTTGTTCAACAAAGCAGAATTAAAACGTTATTACGCCAAACTGCAAGAGTTTAACAAACATGTGCAGTTCCACGAAATAGAACAAATAGAAGATAACGAATTACTAAAAGCAAACATCGATAAGGTTGAAAAAATAGTAGATGGTATCCTCGAAAAAGAATATATCAATAACGTTGCATAAAAACTAAAGCTCCTGCAAGGGAGCTTTTTGTATTTGTGGTATAGGTGTATTTTGTCTGAAATATTGAGTTGTGCAACAGTTACCGATGTTGTACGCAGTTTTTTATTCACAATTTTTAAGCGATAATAAAAGATACTTTCCGAGAGTTTCCGAATCAGCATCAAACAATTTGATTTGTTTCTCAGTAATTTCGCTGTAGCCTTTTTTATCTCCGCTAGTTCCTCCATTTAGAGTTGGTGTAAAAGTAAATTCATTATTTTGCAGAGTAACTTGAACTAATTTTGAATTTTTCATTTGCTTCCGTATTGAATTTTTCTTTGTTATTTTTTTGTAGTTTTCATACATAGTTGTAAAATCAACCTTTTTTTCAGTCACCCTTTTTGATAAATTCAGGTGTTGCAATATCAATTCGCCAATTTGTTTTTCAGATATGTTTTTGTCGCGGAAAGTAATGATATCAGTTCTTTTGCATAATCCTGTTTCAATCTTGTAGTAAGTTTCAAAGCAGTAGTTTTCAGAATACTCAATTACTGAAATTAGTTTGCGTTCTTCGGTTTTTTTCTTAAATAAATTCTTAAACACGCTGTCTATAAAATTGCACATAACGGTTTGGGTATTGCCG
>NZ_DLOC01000061.1:0-21322 GCF_002478465.1 Empedobacter sp. UBA7494 | reverse complement strand
CACATTACCACATTACCACATACTCCCAACATCAAGGCAAGATGAAGGCAAGATGAAGGCAACATAGTGGCAGTAGAGTGGCAATAAAGTTGAGGTAATAAAAAAGAGAAGTAAAACTTCTCTTTTTTATTCATCATTTAAGTTTCTTTGAAGTAATCGATTAGACTTATTTGTTCAAAGACATTCAAAACTAGAGATATTTATAGAACAACAAAGATTACAACAAGTACATTTTATAAAAAGAATGTATAATTTATAAATTATACACTTTTAAACGATTAAGTACTTAATAAACGATTTACGATATAAAATAAAGTATTTTAGTAGTAATCAATAGATCTATACCATGAAAAGAGTTCTAGTGTACACATACATACTCTTTCTACTTCACCTTTTAATAATGGCTAATCAAGTTGATTCCTTAGCCTCAAAAGATAATGCCTATCTAATAGAAAAATTGGATGCATTAATAGATGAAAAGCATCATCCAAATGCGATGATCTATGTGCAAGCGTATATAAGAAATGCTAAAAAAGAAAAGGATAAGCTAAATTTATTTTATGCTTATAAAGAAGGAATCTTTTTTTCAAGTCATTTAAATACTCAAATAGAATATGCAGATAGTGCGATAATTACTGCCCGGAAATTAAAAAACAAAGATTTAATAGCAACAGCTTTATTATCAAAAGGGCTAGCCTATTACAAAGCAAAAGATTATAGAGAGGCGTTACAAAATTATTTATATGCAGATCAGGAGTTAAAATATTCAAAAGACCAATATTTATTACATAAAGTAACATTTAATATGGCAATGATAAAAATCAAATTAAATCAATGTAACCAAGCAGAAGAATTGTTGCTGAAATGTAAAAACTTTTTTCAATCAAAACCAGAGAACAAAGATTACCAAGCCTATTTATTAAATACAATATATCAATTAGCATCTCTCCATCAAGAAGTTGGTAACAAAGCAAAAGCGAAAGAATTGAATCAATTAGGATTAAATAAAAGCAAACTTGAAAATAACGAATTTTTCCATAGATACTTTACGATAAATAAAGCAATTGATGAGTTTTTAAATGATCAATTTGTGACGTCTATTCAATTATTATCAACTAAAGAAGATATTTTAATAAAAACGAATGATTTTAATACACTAACCAAAATTTATTACTACAAAGCAAAGGCATTTGATAAATTGAATAATCAACAACATAAAATAATATATTTTAACAAAATAGATAGTATTTTCAATGAATACAACTTCTTAGAAATTAAATATAGACCGATATACGAAAACATTTTAGAGGAAACATTGGTAGCTTCTGATACGAACAGACAACTATATGTAATCAATCAATTATTAAAAATGGATGAGTTAAATTATAAGCTAGATGCAGAAATGAGTCAAGTTGTATACAAAGAATATGACACAGTGCAATTGCTCAAATTAAAGGAAAAAATATTGAATAAGTCTCAAAAATTATATTACGTATTGGCAGCGTGTTTTACTGGAATAATAGTATTGATCGTAGGAATTGTAAAAACTAGAAATAAAAATAAACATTTAATCGAAAAGTACAATCTGTTTATTGAAGAATCTGCTCAATCAAGTTACACAGAACGGAGAATATCGATTAAAGATGAAGAGGATTTGAATAAAGAAGCATTTGAAAGTTTACTATTAAAATTTGAAGAATTTGAGCGGGACAGAGAATTTTTAAACCCTAATATAACAGTAGTAAGTTTGGCAAAATCATTTTCAACAAACACCACTTATTTATCAAAATGTGTCAATCAGTACAAAGGAATTAATTTTCCTTCTTACATCAATCGGTTGAGAATAAAATTTATTACTGATTTATTACAAGAACAACCACAATACCTTAATTATAGTGTAGGGGCATTAGGAGAAATAGCAGGTTATATGAATCCAAGACAATTTTCAAATGTTTTTTACAGTGAAACGGGCTTGCGTCCCTTAGATTTTATAAAAATTCAAAAACAAAAAAATAAAGAAAGTATATAATGGTTTATTAGTGTAATTTATTGACATACAAGGGCTAAAAAAGACTTAGCTATTGCTTTAAACAGATCGCTATTGCAACTTTACAAAATCATTGCGCAATGGAGATCAATGTTTAATTTAAAATTATAAAAAAATGGCGAAGCAAAAAGGCTTTTTAAAACTTAGAGGTTCAATCGGAGATTTAAACTTCTACAAATCAAAAGATGGTTATATGGTGAGAGAAAAAAGTTCTATAGACCGTAATACCATAATGAGTGATCCGCGATTTCAGCGTACCAGAGAAAATATGCAAGAATTTAAGAATGCAGGTACTGCTGGAAAAACATTACGAAACGCATTCAATGCGATCATAAAAAATGCAAAAGACAGCAAATTATCAAGTCGTCTCACAAAAGTAATGCATGGTATCCTAAAAGAAGATACTACAAATGCTCGTGGACAAAGAAATGTACACAAAGGAAATCAATTACTGATGAAAGGCTTTGATTTTAATGCAGGGGCATCATGGTTAAAAACGGTCTTAATTCCTGTACAAGTAGATATAGAACGTACTTCTGGTGAAACAAAATTTACATTAGAAGCATACAAACCCTTAGATGTGATAATAGCACCACAAGGAGCTACCAATTACCGATTTGTAGCAGCTTCTACAGAGATAGATTTTGAGAAAAACGAATACATTACAAAAACATCGTATACAGATTATTATCCTTATGATGAGGTTGAAGTGAATGATGTAGAATTGTTGAACAATCTTTCTCCAAATTCAGAGCATACAATCGCTTTAGCAATTGGAATCGAATTCTACCAAGAGGTGAATACCGTTTTGTATCCATTAAAAAATGGAAGTTTTAATGCAGCACATTTAATCGAAATCAATTTACCATGATGACAATTGTAGTAGAACGAATGTATTATCCGAATGGTACAAATGGTAGCTTATTCATCAACGATAAGTTTATTTGTTATACGATCGAGTTACCATGGAAGGAGAACGAACCCCGCAATTCATGTATACCAGAAGGATGTTATGCAATCCAAAAGAGAAGCTCACCAAAATTTGGTCAACATTTTCTGATTACAAATGTACCCAATCGTTCATTGATTTTGATTCATCCTGCCAATCATGCAAAAACTGAATTACAAGGATGTATAGCTCCAGTAACCATATTAACAGGTGAAGGGAGAGGAGAGTTATCAAGAAAAGCATTTACAAAACTTAAAACTCTAGTAAATGATAAACTTGATCGTGATCAAAAAGTAAGTTTAAGGATTAAAAGTAAACAACATGACAATTATTAATCGCTTTACAGCACCTACACCTAAATTATTCCAACAACTACGAAATATAGGATTAACCTTAGCTGCAATTGGAGGTGTATTAATTGCTGCTCCTATAGCATTACCAGCAACATTAGTGACGATAGGAGGTTATTTGACTGTAGCAGGAGGAGTAATATCAGCTGTCAGTCAATTGACGGTAAACGACAAAAACCAAAGTAATGATGATGAATAATAGTAATACATCGTTAATTGTTGGAACAATAGGAGGAACAATGACAAGTTTGGTAGCGACCATTCAATGGGAACAACTTGTTTATACGATTTGTATGGGAATAGTAGGAGCAATATGCAGTTATGGAACATCATACTTACTGCATAAGAAAAACAACCCTTACGACGAAGACTAAGTGTTTGATTACAAGTAAGATTTGGAAATCTTATTTTATTGATGTAAATTTTAACAACATTCATTTAAGTTTCATTGAGGTAATGCTAATTATTACAGAAATGAAAAATAACGAATTACAAAGAATGGTGATTTATCCGAAAGATGTATCAATTATTACGGGAAAGGGGTATAGGCAAAGTCTACGCTTACTCAATAGAGCAAAGCAGATAATCGGTAAAGAGAAAAAAGACTTCCTAACTTTTGACGAATTTTTGATTGCTTTTAAGATGAAATCGTAAAACCAAAAATGAAAAAGGTTCTCAATTTTATTGAAAACCTTTTTCTATATAACATAATTTTTAATAAGTATTATTTCCCGATGCAAAACTTGCCAAATATCGTCCCTAATATATCTTGATCCACATCTATTTCACCTGTAATATGTCCCAAATATGTTAAAGCTTCACGGATATCCATTGCTAACAAATCCCCAGGAAGTCCCATGTCCATTCCTTGTTTGATCTTTCCAATTTGAGAAAGTGTGTTTTGTAATGCTTCTAAGTGACGAGAGTTCGTAACGATTGTGTCATCCTGATTTGTTCCTTTCAATTTGATTTGATGAATCAGATTTTCTTTCAATGCTTCGATATTATATTGATCTTTAGCTGAAATTTCTAAATGAACAACATCTTTAAACTCTTGTTTGATAGCATCAGAAATAGCTGATTCGTTATTGTTTACATCAATTTTATTGGCAACATTAAACAAGATTTTTCCTCTACGTTGCAAATCATCTAACTGATTCGCAATTTGATTATCAGCAGTTATATTGGCATCATACAAATAGATGATAATAGAAGCATTGTCTATTTTTTCGAATGTTTTTTCAATTCCAATCCGTTCTATCGTATCGCCAGCTTCTCGAATTCCAGCTGTATCAATAAAACGGAACCCAACACCATCAATATAA
The DNA here is from genome assembly GCF_002478465.1 of Empedobacter sp. UBA7494. Classification (NCBI taxonomy): domain Bacteria; kingdom Pseudomonadati; phylum Bacteroidota; class Flavobacteriia; order Flavobacteriales; family Weeksellaceae; genus Empedobacter; species Empedobacter sp. UBA7494. The sequence goes on along the minus strand of NZ_DLOC01000061.1, from coordinate 16,651 downwards.
ATGGTTTCTTCTATCGTATCACGAGTTGTTCCTTCGATATCTGAAACAATAGCACGTTCTTCGTTTAATAATGCATTTAATAAAGTAGATTTACCTGCATTTGGTGCACCTACAATTGCGACTGGGACACCATTTTTGATAACATTTCCAAAAGCAAAAGAATCAGCTAAACGTTTTAAGATGGATTGTAATTTATTCAATAAATCATAAAATTGTGTACGATCTGCAAATTCAACATCTTCTTCAGAAAAATCCAATTCTAATTCCATCAAAGCTGCAAAATTGATCATTTGTTCTCTTAAATCTTTGATTTGATTAGAGAATCCTCCACGCATTTGTTTGATAGCAATTTCGTGCGAAGCCTTAGAATCCGAAGAAATAAGATCAGCAACAGCTTCTGCTTGTGTTAAATCCATTTTACCATTCCAAAAGGCTCTGAAAGTATATTCACCTGGATTGGCATTTCGAATGCCTATTTTATTTAAAAGTTCTAAAACTTTTTGCTGAATATAAATCGATCCATGTGTAGAAATCTCAACAACATCTTCACCTGTATATGAATGAGGATTTTTAAATATTGAGAATAATGCTTCGTCAACAATGGTATCTCCATCCATCACATAACCCAAATGTATGGTATGAGAAGAAGCGTCATTCAAAGATTTAGTTGAATTAAATTTTGATTGATAAATCTGAGCAACTTTAGAAATTGATTCTGGTCCAGAAATACGAATAACCGCTATAGCGCCCATTCCATTGGCAGTTGCCAATGCACAAATTGTATCGTTGTTTAGCATTTTACAAAGTTAGAATATATTCATTATAAGTCTCGAAAATATTTATTAAAATGAATCGAATTGGTGTTTAATGAATAAATGTTATGTAATTTATTTTTTAAGACAGTTGTGTTATTTTATTTGCAGACCAATTTATTTATTAAAATTCTAAGACTAGATAAAATAGTAATCAGAAATATAAAAGTAAGATAATTTAACTTACAGCGTTGTTATTTTGTATCCTGATGAATAATGCTTAGGTTGGAATTAACACTGAAACACCAAGAGGTGCGTTAGAAGTGAATGGTGATATGGTTTCTATTCAATTAATTTTTCCTAAAAATTTAGAGGCTGTTGATGAAAGTATTAAGAATTTGTTGCTATCAGATACAAATGAGGTAATAGTTCATGATATGGAAAATACGAAACAGTAACACTTAAAGCTCTTGACAAAATTTGATTATTTTTTTATAAGTTCTTAATGTACAAATAATATGACTTATTATATGGTGAAGATTTAATGTATATTATTTAGAGTGATTAATGATTAGGAAACCAATATAAGAATCATTTTTTTATACTTCATAACCTCTTTAATTTTGTTAAAAATAACTAACTAAATTATGTCTAAAGAAGAATTCATAAAAAATATCAAGTTCCTTTTTTTGAAGGTTGGAAAATAAGTATTGCTGATATCTTAATAATAATGCTACTTTAATTTTAATCACAATTCTTGTAATATGATTGTAAAATAAATTCGTAAAAGAGTACATTTTTTAAGCTTTTCATCAAAAATAGTTAGCTTTATAACTAAATAGAATAAGATGAATCCAAATATAAATATAGAGACAAATATTATTATTGATAATCCTTGTACAAAACCTTTTTTAGCAGACTGTTTTTATCCTGATACTGTAAATATATATCCTCTTCTCATTTTTGCACATGGATATAAAGGATACAAAGATTGGGGAACATTTAATCTAATGGCAGAAGAATTTGCAAAAGCAGGATTTGTTTTCGTGAAGTTTAATTTTTCTCATAATGGAACAACGTTAGATAATCCAACTAATTTTGATGATTTAATGGCTTTTGGAAATAATAATTACACAAAGGAAATGTCTGATTATAATGCTATTATTGACTTTTTTTATAAACATCCAAAAGTTGACTCTACTAAAATTGCAATTATAGGACATAGTAGAGGAGGAGGAAATACAATTTTACAAGCTTACCGAGATAATCGAATAAAAGCATTAATTACTTTAGCAGGTATTGATAATTTTTCTAATCGTTTTCCTAAAAAAGAACGATTAGAAGAATTCAAAAAAAATGGAGTATTTTATGTTGAGAATTCTCGCACAAAACAACAAATGCCACATTATTATCAATTTTATGAAGATTTCATACAACATGAGAAAGAACTAAATATTCAGTTTGCAGCTCAACATTTAAAGAAACCATATTTAATTATTCATGGGACAAATGACGAAGCTGTAAAACCTAATACTGCAGATTTACTACATGAATGGAGTAAAAATTCAGAGATATTTTTGATAAATGAAGCAAACCACACTTTTGGAGGAAAAGAACCTTGGACTAACCAACAATTGCCAGAAAAATTGACTATTGCAATAAAAAAATCAATCGATTTTTTGAAAGAAAATCTATAAAGTAAGGTTTTAACAAATTTCAGCATTTTGTGGCATAGTTTTAGAAAAGACTATAATAAATTGGAATTATAATGTCATCAAAGAAAAATTATGCTACAAAAAGAGGTTTTGGAATTGGTAATTTTAGAATTAAAATTGTAGATGTACTTATTGTAATATCCGCTTTGATATTACTTGCAGTAGTATTTAAATAGACAAAAAAGCTTCTTTATATTAAGAAGCTTTTTTATTTATTTTAATTTGAATTATAACTTGCTCTCACTGTAATTTGAGCTGTCTTCTGACGTGATGTTGTATTAAATGATCCACCAGCAGAATACTCTTCATTATCATTTTTACCTGTAATCTGAAAAATACCCAAATCGGCTTGTTTCAATTTTCCTAAACTAGTGCCAGATTTTGTTGCAATATTTTCAGCGCGTTGTTTTGCATTTTCAGAAGCTTGTGCAATCAATTCAAGTTTTAAATCTTCTAATTTCGAGTAATAATAATTTGGATTAGATGAACTCAATTCGATGCCTTGGCTAATTAAAGTTGATATTTCCCGCGAAGCTTTCTCTATTTTATCCAATTCTTTCGACTCGATTGTCGCATCTTGCGAAAGATTATAACCTGTAAATTGACTTATCGAATTTCCGTTTGCATCTGTTCCGTACTGAAAATCTTTTGAAATATTTACCGCTTCAAAAACAATTTCTTTTGGATTGATTCCTTGCGAAATCAAAAAGTTTTTGACAACCGTTTGATCAGCTTTTAATTGATCCGAAGCAATGCGCAAATCATAATCTTTGCGACTAAAAGTTGCACGCCATTTGACTAAATCAGCATTAAAATCTTTCAAAGCATTTCCAGTAACATTGATCGATTCAGAATTTCTGAATTTATATTTGTAGGCGTTTCCTAATATACATGTTGCAGCAATTAACCCAACGGCTAAAATAGATGCTACAATAACTGAAAATTTATTCATAGTAATTTGGTTTTCAGTAAATGTACAAAAAATATTAAAGATGTATTTCACTAAAAATAGTGAAATTAAGCAATCAAAATAGGAAATTCTTGATCGATGATAAAGATGATTAAATTACCTTCTGAATAATCAATTGTAACCACATCTTCATTGGCTTTGTTGCGAGTTCCTATACGAGAAAGTAAATTTAAATCTTCATTATTCAATGGATATTCCAAGCCTTTTGTGACAATGTTTTTACATTCAGGAAAGGGGAGAAGCGAAATTGTTCGTCCAAAATAGCCTTCTAATTTTGTTTGTTTTTCTGCGAAAAAATATTGACTATAATTATCGTAAAATAAAATATTGATTTGATCTTTGAAACGATAAGCCGCATTCAAATTTCCAATAAAATGATCTTGTTGACGACCACTTGCTCCAAAAACATCAACATGTTCAAAACCTTTATCCAAAATGATTTGTAAGGCTTTTGCAAAATCTGTGTCATTTTGATCTGGAGTAGAAATAACTTCTGTTTCAGGTGGAAACTGACTGATTTCAAAAGAATCAAAATCGCCCGAAATAACATCGGGCGTTATATGTAATTTTTGTAAATAACGAAATGCACCATCTGTACAAAAAATCATATCATAATTTGATGTATCAGGCAGAATAGTTGGAACTTCGCCATTCAAAAATAAAAGCGCTTTTTTATTCACCTGGAATCCATTTTACTTCTTCGTGATTATTGTCTGTGGCAATTTTTCGCCCTAAAACGAACAGATAATCAGAAAGACGATTCAAGTATTTTTGTAATTCTGGACGGATTTCTTCTTCTTCAGCTAAACCAACTGTCAAACGTTCTGCACGACGACAAATACAACGCGCAACATGTGCATGAGAAGCTGCTTGATTTCCACCTGGAAGAATAAAATGTGTCAATTGTTCTAATTGTCCTTCCAAATCATCAATCCATTCTTCCAATTGAACAATATCTTCTTCAGTAACGGTTTTCGGAATACGAGGTTTACCATTTGCCAAGTATAATTTATCGACTGGTGTAGCTAATTCAGCACCAAGATTGAATAAACCTTTTTGGATGATGATAATTTCTTCCTCTAATGCTGGATCAATTTCATATGAACGAATTAATCCTAAATAAGAATTTAATTCGTCAACCGTTCCGTAAGAATCAATCTTTAAACTATTTTTAGAGACACGTGTTCCTCCATATAAACCTGTTGTTCCTTTGTCTCCTGTTTTTGTATATACTTTCATGTGATTTCAACTTATAATTATCGAAGATAAGAAAATCTTAAATATTTTTTGGTAAAAGTGGTTTAGTAAAAAAGTGATATCCGATAGCTACGATAACTAAAATAACTGTGGTGATTATCCAAAGTATATTAAAACCATAATCGGTAGCAATGTGAGTTCCTAAAAATGGCGAAACAATAAAGGCAATTGCAGCTGTCATTCCGTTCAATCCCATATAAGCTCCTCGGTTATTTTTTTGCGAACGAAAAGCTGTTACCGTTGACATCAAAGGTAAAACAAGCATTTCTCCAATAGACATTAGTCCAATTGCTAAATATAACATACCTAATGTGTGACTAAATGTGAAGATAAAATAACTAATTGCTGTGACAAATGAACCAAAAACTAAAAGTTGAGTAACTGAAAATCGTTTTTCGGTGTAATGGATCAATAACATTTCGAATACAACAATGATTATTCCACTGAATCCCATTAATAATCCAATTTCTGTTTGTGTTAAATGAACTACATCTTTGTAAAATAATGGAAGTGTATTTAGGATTTGGAAAAATGCAATAGAGAATAATACACAAAATAAATTGAATACTAAGAAAGGTGTATCAGTGTATGCATTACGTTCTTTTTCGACAACTGTTTTATCAGAAATATTTTCTGTAGCAGCATTTCGTTCTTTTCGTCCATTGAAAAAGACAAAGAATACAATTCCAGCAACCAAGGCAGCTCCTGCATTGCAATAGAATAATAAATCGTACGAATAATTAGATAAAAAACCTCCCATTGATGGACCAATTGAGAAACCTAAATTAACCGCCATTCTATTCAACGAAAAAGCACGAGTGATATTTTCTTTCTTAGCATAACGCGTGATGGCAACTGAATTTGCAGGACGAAACATTTCGCTAATAATACTCAAAACAAGCATAATAACAGCAAAAGATTCTACCGTTTTAAAATAAGGTAAAATCAAAAACATCGGAGCACTCAGAAATAAACTGATGGCTTGTACTTTAAAGTTTCCGATTTTATCTGTTATCCAACCTCCAAGCCAAGAACCAATTACAGAGCCAACTCCAAAACAACTCAAAACTATTCCCGAGTTTTCTAAAGAAAATCCTAATTCGGAGATCATATAAATTCCTAAAAATGGTAAAACCATCGAACCCATTCGGTTCAACAACATTACGATGGCTAACATCCAAGATTCTTTCGAAAGTCCGGTGTAGGCGTCAATGTAAATTTTTAGAATTTTTTTCATCTCTCAATTTTCTTTTAAGTGCTACAAAGTTAAATTCTTTTTTTACAAAAAAATGGTTATTTATCAAGGTTTCTGTTATTCTTTGATTACTTTTGAAACCTCTTAAAAATAAATCTTACATCTATGTTGTTTTACAATTTCATTCTTAAGGTTTTAATTGTCATAAATGGGCTTGGAGCTGCGTCTGGATTAGTCGTTGATAAACACCATGTTTACACGATTTCCGATGATAAAGCACATTTGTACGTTTACAATAAAAAGAAAAAAGAAGTGGATAAAGTTGATTTGAATCCAGAAGTAAAATCAAAACATATCACCAAAAAAGATAAACCAGATTTTGAAGCGATTACAAAGTTTGACAATCATTTGTATATTCTTGGTTCGGGTTCTAAGGAAAATCGTTTCGATTTGATTTCATATAACATCAAAACTAAAGAGGTACAAAACGATAATTATAGTTTTCTTTTGGATGAATTTTTAAAAGTTTCGAATTTATCTAAAAAAGATTTTAACATCGAAGGAATTATTACAGATGGACATTGTACATATTTTTTCAACAGAGGAAATGGTCCTGCTGGTGTAAATGGAATTTATAGAGTGGGAGGTAAGATAAATGATTTGAGAGGGAAAACAATTGATTTTTTTCCAATTACTTTGCCTAAAATTCATAATGAAACCACTACTTTTTCTGATGCTATTTTGGTCGATGGAAAAGTTTTGTTTACAGCAACAGTAGAATCTAAAAGTACAATTCAGTTTAATGGAGAAATAAAAGGTTCTATTATTGGTGAGTTAGATTTAGCTACAATGGAGGTTACACGTTGGCAAAAAATTTCGGATGATAAGAAAATCGAAGGTTTAGCGTTGTATAAAGAATCTGGAAAGAATTATACCTTGTATTTGTGCGAAGATAATGATGATGACTCTAATAAAGCGTCAATTTATATCTACAAATATCAAAAGGAAATCTAATTTTTTGAATAAAGAATTTCGAAATACGGACATCGATTTTCGATTTATTCTTAAAAAATTGTGAAAGTATTTTCAAGACTATTATATTTGTCCGTCAAAATTTATTTATCAATTAAACATTATGCGAGGAAGATGGCTCATTGCAGCATTTGCAATTATTTTAAGTCTCTTGTGTATCAGACAACTAAGTTATACTTGGTACACAACTAAAGTGGAGCATGAGGCGGCGCGCTTGGCGAGTAAGCCAGAAGACGAACCAAGAATTTTAGATAGCTTGGCTCAGCATCCTCTTGATTTGGGAATTATTAAGTACGATTATGGGTATGCCAAAAACAATGAAATCAATTTAGGATTAGATTTGAAAGGTGGTATCAACGTAATCTTACAAGTTTCTGAAAGAGATTTAATCGAGAATTTATCAGCGAAAAGTCAAAACCCAATGTTGGCAACGGCTTTGGATGCTACAGATAAAGCTCAAAAAACAAACGGTAACGTACCTTATGTCGAATTATTTTTTCAAGAGTTTGATAAAATAAAAGGAGGAACAAAATACGCAGCTGCAGATTTGTTTGGAAACAAAAATAATGCGGATAAAATTGCGTACAATGCTTCTGACGATCAGGTAAAAGAAGTAATCCGTAAAGATATCGAAGCTAAAGTTGCAACAGCTTATGATGTAATTAGCTCTCGTATTAATCAATTTGGTGTTGTTGAGCCAGTAATTCAACGTTTAGGTGATAAAGGTGATGGACGTATCTTGGTAGAATTACCAGGTGTTTCTGACACTGACCGTGTAAAAAAATTATTACAATCTACAGCAAAATTAGAGTTTTGGCAAGTTGTTCGTCAAGATCCTACAGTTTTACAATATTTTTCTAGCGTTAATACAGAGAAATATAATGTAAAAAATGAGAAAGGACAAACAATCAAAACTTTAGCAGAAGTTATGCAACCAGCTGGTTCTAACGCAAGTTTTGTTGTGAATGTAAAAGATACTGCTGTTGTAAATCGTGTGATGCAAGACAAAGGTTTTGTACCTGGATTACCAGCAAACATTAGAGGATACAAATACTCTTGGGCGAATAAGCCAATGAATTTAGGTAAACAAGCGAATGATAAATCTGCTCCTAAATTATTAGAGTTTTATGTCTTAAAAGGTAAAAATGGAACGCAAGAACCATTAATCGAAGGAGATAAAGTAGTTTCTGCTGCTGGTGAACGTAATCCTGGTTCTCTTACAAATGAGCCTGTTGTTACAATGCAAATGAATCAAGTTGGAGCACAAGAGTGGTCTCGTATTACAGACGAGTTGAAACCTGCAGGTCCTGGACAACCAGGTCAAGGTGTTGCAATTGTATTAGACAATATGGTGTATTCTGCGCCAAACATCAGTAATCAAATTACAGGAGGTAACTCAGTTATTTCTGGAAACTTTACAATTGACGAAGCAAAAGATTTAGCAAACATTTTACAAGCAGGTTCTTTACCAGCTTCATCTAAAATCGTTTCTGCTGAGGTTGTTGGTCCATCATTAGGACAAGAAGCAATCAACAGTTCGTTAATCGCTTTTGGTTGTGCATTTGCATTAGTATTAATCTGGATGTTGTTCTACTACAGCCGTGCAGGTATTTATGCTAACGTTGCATTAATCGTTAACTTATTATTCTTATTAGGATTTTTAGTATCACTTAAAGCTACATTATCTTTACCAGGTATTGCCGGGATTATCTTGACATTGGTAACAGGAATGGATGCGAATATCTTGATTTACGAACGTGTAAAAGAAGAATTAAGAAAAGGAAAATCATTACGTCAAGCAGTAGATTTCGCTTATTCATGGAAAGGTGCTTTCTCTGCAATTATCGATGCCAACTCAACATCATTTATCACAGCATTAATTTTATTCTTCTTTGGTAAAGGTCCTGTTGTAGGTTTCGCAACAACGTTTATGATTGGTATTTTTACATCAACATTTACAGCGATTTTCATTACACGCTACTTTGTAGAAGGACGTTTAGCAAAAGGAAAATCTGTTCCTTTCTATACATCATTTACAGCACACTGGTTACAAAATATTAAAGTTGATTTATTAAAAACAAGAAAAATCTCTTATGCGATTTCAATTGTTTTAACAGTAGTTGCTTTAATTTCTATCTTCACAAAAGGATTTGACATGGGTATCGAATTCCAAGGTGGACGTACATATACAGTTCGTTTTGATAAACACGTAGATCCACAACAAATTTCTGAAAGTTTGGGTGATGTTTTCGTGTTAGATGGTGAAAAAATGATGCCACAGGTAAAAACGTATGGTGGTCAAAATCAAGTAAAAATTACAACAGCATACAAAGCGGATGAAGACGGAACAAATGTAGATGACGAGATCAAAGACAAATTATATATAGGTCTTAAATCTTATTTACCAGCGAATATGTCTGAAAAAGATTTCTCTGAAGATAATGCTACAATTGGTTTAATGTCTTCTGCAAAAGTAGGTCCTACAATTGCCGATGATACAACAAGAGCTTCTTATATAGCGGTTTCTTTAGCATTAGTTGCAATTTTCTTCTACTTAATCGTGATGTTCAAACGTTGGCAATTCTCATTATCAACTATCATCGCATTAGCGCATGACGTGATTATTGTATTAGGAGTTTTCTCTTTATTCAAAGGAATTTTACCTTTCAATATGGAGATCGACCAAGCGTTTATCGCGGCGATTTTGACGGTAATTGGTTATTCGATGAATGACTCGATTATTATCTTGGATCGTATTCGTGAGAATTTAACAGTTGAGAAAAAACACAACTTGTACGATATTATTAATATTTCTACATCAGAAACATTATCACGTACAATCAATACGTCTTTATCAACGTTCTTAATCGTATTAATCATCTTTGCATTTGGTGGAGAATCAATCAAAGGATTTATGTTTGCGAAATTAATCGGTATCGTAATTGGTACATTCTCGTCTATTTTCGTTGCATCTCCTTTATTGTATGACTTTACTAAAAAAGGTCAAATGAATAAATAAGATTCAAATTTTAAATAAATTTTAAGAAAGCCATCAAAGAAATTTGATGGCTTTTTTTCTTCTACTAAATTTAGATTTTATACATTTGTTTAGTGAATAGTTTAGTAATATACCCAGCGTTTTTAGACTTCCAGGAAGTCGTGATTATTATGGTGGTTGCTGTAGTGATTTTTGGACCAGATAAAATTCCAGAAATTGCTCGTGGTTTGGGAACTGCTGTGCGCAAATTAAAAGAAGCATCTGAAGATATCAAGCAAGAGATTATGAATCCTGTTCAGGATGTTGATCCTACAAAAGAGATTCAGAATACCATAAAAGAGTTAAATCCAATGAATGAAGTCAAAGATTCTTTTGCGAAAATTAATCCAATGGAAGACTTTCAGAAATCATTTGATGAAGTTCGTAATCCAGTAGATGAAATGTATCAAGCAATTCATCAAGACAATACAGTAAATGCAGCGTTGAAAGATGATGCTCCAACTATGAAAGCTGTAGATCCTGTACAAGATTTGGAATTGGATGTGCAAGAAACAACAGAACCCGTTGTAGAAAATGTGGTTGAGCCAATTGTGGAAGAACCAGCGGTTGTTGTGGAACCAAAATCTGTAGACGAAGCATTAGGTTTAGGCGGATCAGTAAGTAGATAATGATACAAGATTATTTTGATTGGGACGTACAAATATTTTTGTATTTCAATAATTTAGGGAGCGAAAAATGGGATTGGTTTTGGTTATTAGTTACCGATAAAAAAACATGGATTCCGTTGTATGTCATCTTTCTCATCTTACTTTATGTAAAACTTGGTTGGAAAAAAACCTTGTTAGCTGGAGTTTGTATAGCACTGATGATAACATGTGCAGATCAATTTACAAATATCCTGAAAAATTCTTTTCAACGTTTTCGTCCATGTTACACCGAATCGATTCAAGGATTATTTCGCCCGATAGATTGTGAGGGTAGAGGTAAATATGGTTTTACTTCGGCACATGCATCTAATCATATGGCGATTGCAATTTTTATTGGAATACTGCTAAGACGCTATTACAAATGGTTATTGTATGTCTTAATTGTTTGGGCGTTAATGGTTGCTTACAGTAGAGTTTATGTTGGAGTACATTTTACGGGAGATATATTTTTCGGAACACTAATCGGAATATTTTTCTCGATTCTTTTCTTGAAATTGTATTATTTCTTAGAAAAAAAATATTTGATTAAGAATTAAATGTATATTAATACAGAGATTTGTTCATTTTTAATATTTGTAATTTGTTTGTATTTTGGACTAAAATCATACAAAAAATTAGATGGAACAAATAGAAGCAAAGCTGAAAACTCAGCTACTTTATTTGGACTTGCATTTATATTCTTAGTAATATTTTTATTAGAAATATTTGATGTAATTAAAATTGATTAAATAAAATATATAAAAAAGTCTATAACAATTCGTTATAGACTTTTTCATTTTATACTGTTTATAATTTTATTAATTATGTAAAACAGATAGTGTGTTAATCAATTTGTTCGTCCTGTTTCTTAGCTTTTTTCTTCAGACGTTTCGCTTTCTTTTTGGCTAAAAATGTATTTAAATCATCATCAATTTCTGTTGAATCTTCATCACCCAAAAGATAACCCCAAGGTTTTAATTCAGTCACATTATCAAAAACAATTTTCATCAATGCAAGTATTGGAATTGATAAAAGCATGCCCATAATTCCCCACGTCATTTCTCCAATTACTAATCCAATAATCACAATCAAAGAATTGATTTTTACTTTAGAACCTACAATTTTTGGCATCACTACATTTCCATCAATTGCATGAATTGCAATAAATGCAATTATAACAAAGAACAATTTTGAAGCTGACATTGTAGCAAATGTGATTATTAGCGTTATAATTAACGAAATAACAATTCCTACATATGGAACTACATTTAGAACACCAGTTAAAATAGCTAAAACAAATTTGTATTTAAGTCCAAGAATAGAAAATGCAATAAAGGATAAAATTGATACGACTAACATTTGTAAAAACAAGCCAATCAAATATTGTTTGACCATTTTTTGAATAGATGTAATGACATTATAAACCTGGTCGTGTGTATTTGAATTGAATGCGTAATATAAGAATTTTACCAAATGACGACGATAAATCAACAAGAAAACAATGTATAAAAAGGTGAACAAAACTGTAACAGCCATCGATGAAACAATCGAAATTACTTTTTCGATTACAATTGTACTCGTTTCGATAGTGGTTTTGACATTCTTTGTCAAATATTCCATTTGCGCATGCGAATTAATACCAAATGTATGATGAATCCAATCTTGTAAATTCATAAAAGCTTCTATGATTTGTTTCTGAAATGTAGGCCATTCATTTGCTATTTCCGCCATTTGTATAGCAATCAAATAGAAAATTCCTAAGATAAATGCAGCGAAAAGCAAGGTGGTAATGATACTCGAAATAGCACGCGGAATGCGTAAATATCTTTCAAAAAATGCACAAACAGGTGCTAATAATATTGAAATTAAGAAGCCTAATATTAATGGAACTAAAATTCCTTTACCTATTATTGAAATAAATGTTAAACAAATGATTGACAATAAAGTGCAAGTTAGTTTTAAATAAAAAGGCCATTTTCTTATGACTTCCATAATTATGAGTGTTTTATTTTGACAATTTTTTAGATAAGTTGTATAAATATAGTTTTATTTCTTAAGATTTTATTTGAATCTTACGTATATTTCAATAAAAAAACCACGTTATAAAAACGTGGTTTTCAGAATATAGTGAAAAATATTATTTTTTCTTTGCATTTTTGTTTTCGTCAACGATGGTCATTTCATCAATCAAACGTTGCGCATTAGCATACTTGTCAACTACCCACAAAATGTAACGAGAGTCCACCATAATATTACGACAAATCTCTGGATCATAATTTAAATCTGACATTGTTCCTTCCCAAACACGGTCAAAATTCAATCCGATTAATTCTCCTTTTGCATTCAATGCTGGAGAACCAGAATTACCACCAGTTGTATGGTTTGTTGCAATAAAGTTTACAGGCAATTTACCATTTTTATCCGCGTATTTTCCGTAATCTTTTTTGTCATATAAACTTAACATTTGTTTTGGTAAATCATACTCATAATCACCTGGAATATATTTTTCCATTACACCTTCCATGTGCGTTACAGGTTCGTAATAAACCGCATCGCGAGGTTGGTAACCATCAACTTTTCCGTAAGTTACACGTAAAGTTGAATTTGCATCTGGGAAGATTTTCTTGTCTGTAAATACATCCATTTGCGCTTTCATATATGTACGCATCAACTTGTTGATTTTATCTTGATTCGCTAAATATGTAGGCGTTACTTTCGTTTGATTTGCATCTAAAATTAAACGAATTTGAGCAATTAAAGCATCTTCTTTTAAGGCTTTGATAAACTCAGCATCATTTTCAGCCAAAGTTTTGATATTTCCTAAAACAGATTGACCATTAATTTTTTTCGTTCCGTTGATTACCGAATTTCCTAAAGCTGTTTTGATATTTGCAGCTGTTGTAGTTGGTAATAAATTTTGAGGAACAACTTTGAAATAATTATCTGCTAAATCAGAAGAAATTGTTTTATCCAATTCTGGATTATAATCCTTGTGCATAGACGCAACTGTATTCAACGCTTTAGCTTTTGTTTCTGCGTAATTTTTTTGTCCAACCGAATTCAAAATATTGTTCAATGTTAACGCCATTCTGAATGTTTCTGAATTTGAGAAAAATGTTTCAGAATACATTGTGTACGCTAAATTATAATCTTGATTTGCTTTATTAACTTGATTTAATTCTGAAATAATATTCGAATATTCACCTTTTAATTTAGGATTTTTTGCAATACGATTCATAAATTCTTGCTCGTATTGTTGACGTTTTTCTACAGCTTTCGAACGGTTTAATCCTAAAACTTCACCAATCCATTTTTTATGTGCATTCGAAATACGCGCTTGTTTAGATGCATAAGCGATACGAGTTGCATCGTCTTCACGCATTTTTTTATCGATATGAGATAACGCAATTGTACGCACATTGATACGCGCAGGATCAATTACATCTTTTATTTGCTGGATAGAAGAAGCTGGTAAATATTCGTCCGTCGTACCTGGGAAACCATATACAAACGTGAAATCATTCTCGCTAATTCCCGAAATATTAATAGGTAAGAAATGTTTTGGTTTGTACGGAACATTGTTTGGTGAATAATGTGCAGGTTTGTTGTTTTTATCTGCATAAATTCTAAACATCGAGAAATCTCCTGTATGACGTGGCCAAACCCAGTTGTCTGTATCATTTCCATATTTTCCAATTGCAGAAGGTGGCGCACCAACTAAACGAACATCTTTGTATGTTTCTGTCGTAAATTGGTAATATTTATTTCCTTTGTAAAAAGGTTTGATAAATACTGAACGGTAAGATTCTGTCTTAGTTTTTGCATTAAAATCTTCAATATTTTTCTTGATGATTTTGTTACGATCTTCCTCCGACATATTATCGTTAACGCCAGCTAAAATTGCAGTAGTTACATCTTTAATATCTACAATAAAAGTAGCTGTTAAACCTTCGTTTGGTAATTCGTCTTTCAACTCTTTTGCCCAAAAACCATCTGTTAAATAATCATTTTCTAAAGACGAATGTGCTTGGATTTCTCCATAACCACAGTGATGATTAGTTAATAATAAACCATTTGGAGAAATAACTTCGGATGTACAACCGCCACCAAAGTGAGCAACTGCATTGTTGATACTTTTATCTCCAGTACTGAAAATGTCTTTTGATGAGATTTTCAATCCCATGTCTTTCATTTCCTTTTCATTCAATTCTGTTGGAATCCACATTCCACCACCTTGTTGTGCAAAAACACTAAAGTTTGCAAACAAAGCCATTAAAATAGATCCTTTAACGAATAATTTCTTCATTTTTATTTGATTATTTTGTTTACCGATTTCTTAGAATTCCAAAGATAAAGATTTTTATTCAATCGTTAATGTATGCTCAAAACCATTATTTTTAGTGAGATTATAAAAAATAATTTCGAGTATTTTTACAATCAAAATTTAGCTAAATGAAAAGAATATTAGTAGTTGGTTTAATGGTTTTAGGATTGCAATCGTGTACAATAAAAGAAGAATATGTCATAAAAGAGGATGGGAAAATTGATTATAATTATTCTTTAAATGGCAACGACCTAAAATCATTTATTCAAGATGAGTCAGGTTATAATGCGCTTTTGGATGAAAAAAAACAAGTTGTCGAAGATTTGAAAAAAGGTTTAACAATAGAAACTCTATTCAAAATAATGACAGATGACGAAGATTTTTTGAAAGATAAAAGAAGTAATGCAATCAATTATTTTGAGGAAAATAAGTTAGCATTCGAGAAGTTTAAACACCACAAAGTGTTTGTAGATTTTAATGAGTTAACTTATTCATCAGTATTAATTTCGAAACCAACTTCGATAAATAAGGAAAGTAAAGAATTGAATGATTTTTTGTTTAATTTATTTATCGCGATTGATAATCCGTTTAACACGAATTATTTAAATAATCAGAAAAATATAAACACGAACAGTTTTGAAATTGTATTCAATAAAAATGAATATGAAAAATTAATTAAAAGCCTAACAAGTAAATTTGATAGGAGAATGGAGGATAATATGATGTTCAATAAGATGTTTAATTATCAATTGATCATTCATGCACCAAAAAAAATAGTAAGTAGTACAAATGAAGATGCTAACCTTTCTTTTGATCAAAAAACGATCAAACTAAATTTTACATTTAACGATATTATTTCTGTTAAGAATAAATCAGTCAAAATTACTTATTAAGTTCTTAGTTTCGTAAATTTGACATTCGAAACACATTGTGAAATGAAACAAATTGTCGAATTCCAAGATTTAGGAATTAACAGAGATTACCAAGAGATTTGGGATTATCAAGAAAGTCTTTTAGCAGAAAATATAGCTGTAAAACAATATAATAGAGCGCAAGATAAGGAGGGAAGTTCAGATTTTAAAAATACTAGAAATCATCTACTTTTTGTAGAACATCCGCATGTTTATACACTTGGAAAAAGTGGACATTTAGAAAATATGTTGGCTTCGAGTGATAAATTAAATGAAATAAATGCAACTTTTGTGAAAACGAATCGTGGTGGAGATATTACCTATCATGGACCGCAACAATTAGTTGGTTATCCTATTATTGATTTGGATAATTTCAAGCCAGATATTCATTTGTATATGCGCAATTTGGAAGAAGTGATTATCAAAACTATTGCCGAATATGGACTAAAAGGTGAGCGTTCTCAAGGAGAAACTGGTGTTTGGTTGGATGTTGGTCGACCTTTTGCTCGAAAAATTTGTGCAATGGGTGTTAAGGCTTCACGTTGGGTAACAATGCATGGTTTTGCACTAAATGTGAATACAGATTTGCGTTATTTTGAATACATAGTTCCATGCGGAATTCACGATAAAGCTGTTGCTTCATTGGAAAGAGAACTTGGATATCAGGTAGATATGAACGAAGTGAAAGCGTTTACAAAAAAACATTTTGCAGAAGTTTTTGATGTAGAATTTAAATAAGATAATTCAGAAATATAAAAAAGACAGTGACCAAAAAACTGTGTAAACATAAAATTGTAATCTTCCCTAAAAA
>NZ_DLOC01000052.1:0-2836 GCF_002478465.1 Empedobacter sp. UBA7494 | reverse complement strand
TCTATAAAATTTAGATTAATAGTTTTTCCAGTATTGATTTACCTATAAAATATAAACTTATTCTAATTAATTAAATATTATAGAAATGTTTTCTAAAAACAGTTTTAATATTTTATAATTTAGAAAATAATTCTAATTTCACTTCGTCAAAAAAGGAGTTACGAAAGGTAACCCAAAATGAGCTAAAATTTTTCAGATGGAGTACAATTCTCAAAAACATTCTTTTGGACACGGTGTCCTACTTCAAAATATTTATAATTGTGTCAATAGTAAAATCCGAATGTGTTATTGTTAATTTAATACAACAAACCTACTCTACCCTACAATTTAATTAATTATCACATTCAAATCATTTTATTATGTCAACAGAAAAAAAATTACATTTCGATACATTACAAGTTCACGCAGGTCAAGAAGTCGATCCAACAACAGGTTCGCGCGCAGTTCCTATTTATCAAACATCATCTTATGTTTTCAATGATGCCGAACATGGAGCAAATTTGTTTGCGTTAAAAGAATTTGGAAATATTTATACACGAATTCAAAATCCAACAACAGACGTTTTTGAAAAACGTATCGCAGCATTAGAAGGTGGTGTTGCCGCTTTAGCAGTTGCATCTGGTCAAGCAGCACAATTTATTGCATTAAATAATATTTTAGAATCTGGTGATAACTTCGTTTCTGCTTCTAATCTTTATGGAGGAACATACAATCAATTCAAAGTTGGTTTTAAACGTTTAGGTGTCGAAGTACGTTTCGCAGAAAATGCAGATCCTGCGATTATCGAATCATTAATTGACGAAAATACAAAAGCAATCTATACCGAAACAATCGGAAACCCGAGTTTCAACGTACCCGATTTCGAAGCAATTTCAGCTATTGCAAAAAAATATAACCTTCCTTTAATTGTTGATAATACATTTGGAGCTGGTGGCTATATTTTCAAACCATTAAAACACGGTGCAAATATTGTAGTCGAGTCTGCTACAAAATGGATCGGTGGGCACGGAACTTCTATTGGAGGCGTGATTGTAGATGGTGGAAATTACGATTGGGGCAACGGAAAGTTTCCACAATTTTCAGAACCATCGGAAGGTTATCATGGTTTAGTTTTTTCTGATGTTTTCGGAATTAATGGTCCTTTTGGAAATATTCAATTTATTATTCGTGCACGCGTCGAAGGTTTACGTGATTTTGGTCCTGCCATTTCTCCGTTCAATTCTTTTTTATTGTTACAAGGTTTAGAAACGTTGTCGTTAAGAGTTCAGAAACATTTGGACAATACGTTAGAAATTGCGCGTTGGTTAGAACTTCATCCGCAAGTTGAAAAAGTGAATTATCCTGGATTAATTACTTCTCCAAGTCATCATTTGGCAAAAAAATATTTGAAAAATGGTTTCGGAGCTGTTTTATCATTCCAAATTAAAGGTGATGCAGACAAAGCGAATCAATTTATTGATAGTTTAAAATTGATTAGTCATTTGGCAAATGTTGGCGATGCAAAATCGTTAATTATTCATCCTTCTGCAACAACTCATCAACAACTGAGCGATGATGAACAAAAATCTGCTGGAGTTTTTCCTGGTTTATTGCGTCTTTCTGTCGGAATTGAATATATTGATGATATCAAAAATGATCTTCAGCGAGCTTTTGATAAAATTAAGTAAACAAAGTATTATTAGCTATAAATTAATTCAGTGAATTTTCATCAATATAATTATACAAAACCATTTCAATTAGAAAATGGTCAAATTCTCGAAAATTTAACCATTGCTTATCATACAGCTGGAACATTGAATCCCGAAAAAAACAATATCATCTGGGTTTGTCATGCTTTAACGGCAAATTCGGATGTTTTCGATTGGTGGGCTGGTCTTTTTGGAGAAAATGAATTGTTCAATCCAAAAGATCATTTTATTATTTGCGCCAATGTGATTGGTTCTAATTACGGAACAACAAATCCGTTGTCTACAAATCCTGAAACAAATTCACCTTATTATCGAGATTTTCCTACAATTACGATAAAAGATATGGCAAATGGGCATCAATTGTTAGCAGACCATTTAGGAATTTCGACTATTCATTTATTAATTGGTGGTTCACTCGGTGGTCAACAAGCGTTAGAATTTACGTTGCTGAATCAAGTTAAAGTGGACAATTTAGTTTTGTTGGCGACGAATGCAATACATTCTCCTTGGGGAATTGCGTTCAACGAATCTCAGCGTTTAGCTATCGAGGCAGATGCAACTTTTAACGATAAAACTGAGAATGGAGGAAGAAATGGATTGATTGCAGCACGTACAATTGCGATGTTGTCTTATCGTACCTATATTATATATGAACAGAAGCAAAAAGACGAGGATTCTGTTTACAACGATTTCAAAGCGTCTTCTTATCAAAAATATCAAGGTGAAAAATTAGCAAATCGATTCAATGCACATTCTTATTGGACACTTTCGAAAGCGATGGATTCACAAAACTTGGCTCGAAATAGAGAATCTTTAGAGAAATCTTTGGCTCAGATTTCTTCGAATACTTTAGTGATTGGAATTTCTTCGGATATTTTATTTCCCCCAAAGGAACAAAAATTTATAGCGAATCATATTCCAAATGCAAAATTTATCGAAATAGATTCTATTTTTGGACACGATGGTTTCTTGGTCGAATTACAAGAATTAAATACAATTTTGGAACATCTCGTATAATATTATGAAATGAATAATTATCTGAAGCTCGATTTATTCGAGCTTTTTTTATTTATAAATAGATTCTACGAAGTAGAATTTTCCCCGAGTCGATAACCATAAAGTATCCATTTTGCTTTTCTTTTTTGGAA
>NZ_DLOC01000107.1:0-20308 GCF_002478465.1 Empedobacter sp. UBA7494 | reverse complement strand
TTTTGGAAATCTTAAAAAAAAGTTAGAGTTTTGTCTAAAATGTTATAAAATATAAAACTATGAGGAGAAGATTAACATCTTTGGGCTTATTAGCTTTCCTAGGATTAGGGACAATAGCTTTTGCTCAAGTTACGGGTGTAGTTAACGATGGTAACAATTTTCCAGAGTCAGACGTAGAAGTAACTGTAAAAGGTACAGATAAAGTTGCGTATACTGACGAGAACGGAAATTTTAACATTGATGCTAAAGTTGGTGATACTTTAATTATCAATGGAAAAGAATTTAAAGTAACTTCTACTAATTTAGGAGCTTTAAAATATTCAACTGAAGAAAAAGTAGATTTAGGAGAGGTTGTCGTTGTTGCTTTTGGTAAGCAAAGAAAGGAGGCTATAACAGGTGCTGTATCTGTAGTAGATGAAAAAATATTAGAAAAACAACAAGCGACTAATGTTATTTCTGCAATTCAAGGTTCTGTAGCAGGAGTTAATATAATAAATAGTGGCGGTCAACCTGGATCTAACCCTTCAATTAGAATTAGAGGAATATCTTCAGTCAATGCATCAGCAGATCCATTAATTGTTTTAGATGGGGTTCCTTTTAACGGAAGTTTAAGTATGATTAGTCAGGATATGATTGAATCTATAAATGTGCTTAAAGATGCTGGTTCTACAGCTTTATATGGAGCTAGAGGAGCAAATGGAGTTATATTAATTGAGACAAAAAAAGGGAGAAAATCTTCAGAACCAAGAATATCTTTTATGTCTCAGTTTGGGGTAGCTGATCAAGCAGTAAAAATGCATAAGCGAATTGGAGCTGAGCAATATATGAAATATGCATGGGAATCGCTTAAAAATGGAAGTAAAAAAGGAGATTTAGCAGGGCAAGATGCTTCTGATAAGTTAATAGGCTTTTTAGGGTATAATCCATATGGAACAATAGATAAACCAATTGACGCAAATGGAAATTTGGTTTCTGGAGCTAAATTATTATGGGATACTGATTGGGAAAGTTTAATTCAAAATAAGTCTGCATCAAGAAGAGAATATAGTTTAAATGTTGACGGAGGAAACGAAAACACTACCTATAATTTTGGAGCAAGTTATTTGAATCAGGAAGGTTCTGTTATTAAGTCTCGTTTTGAAAGAACAACAATTAAAGCTAATGTAATAACAAAAGCGAATGATTGGTTAGAAATTGGAGCAAATGTTTTAGCTGGGTTTGGTAACGAAAACGGACCAACTCAGTCAGGTAGTTCTTTTCAGTCCCCTATTCAATGGATTAATAGTGTTTCAAATATCTATCCTGCTTATAAAAGAAACAGCAACGGAGAATTAATTTACAGTGAATTAGGAGAACTAATGTATGACTATGGACAAGATCCATCTCAATTAGTAAATGGTAACCGTCCATTGATGGCAAATGAAAATGCTTATGCAGCCTTATTGGAAACATATAAGATTAATAATAAGCGTACAAATATTAATGTTAATGGTTTTGCTAAAATTAATTTTAATGAAAATTTGTCATTGAGATCCACATTAGGATACCAATCTTATTTATATGATAATTCTGAATGGTCTAGTAATGAATATGGTAATGCAGCTAGTATCGGAGGACGTATTACAAAGAACAGAGATACTCAGGTGACAAAGAATATAACAAATATTTTAAATTATAATAAAACATTTGGAGATCATACCTTGAGTATAGATGCTATCATGGATATGTATGATTTTACATATGAAACAACAGGAGCTCAAGGGACAGGTTTTTTACCTGGTATTACTGTGATTGGAGGAACTACAATTCCTGAGAGAGTAAATGGAGCAATATATCGAGAAAGAAACTTGGCATATATGGGACGTTTAACATATGATTATATGAGTAAATATTTTGTTGAAGGATCATATAGAAAGGAGGCTTCTTCTAGATTTTCTCGTGATGAAAGATGGGGACAATTTTACTCTGTAGGAGCTTCATGGATTATTTCTAAAGAAGAATTTTTAAAAGGAAGTTCTACAATATCATTATTGAAATTGAGAGGTTCTTATGGTGAAGTTGGTAATAATAGAGTGTTATCTGGAGCTTCCCAAAATTATTTCCCTTATTTACAAGGATACGAAGGAGGTTTTCCTCAACTAGATGTGCCTGGATTGTTTCTGGGAAATCTTGTTGATGCAAATTTAACTTGGGAAAAAACGGCATCACTAAATGTAGGATTAGATTTTGGATTTCTTAAAAATAGAATCTCTGGATCTGTAGATTATTTTAACCGCAAATCTATTGATTTGATTATGGGTAGAGCAGTACCTCCTAGTGCTGCAGGACAACAATCAATCGTAACTAATATTGGTACAATGAAGAATTACGGTTTTGAGATTAATTTAAATACAAAAAATATAGTTTCTGAAAATTTTGAATGGAATACGAACATTAATGTTGGTAGAACATACAACGAAATTATAAAATTAAATGGAGCTGATCAAATTGTGGATGGAACCAAACTATTAAAAGTTGGTGGTTCTAGATATGATTGGTATTTACGAGAGTATGCAGGAGTAGACTCTCAGACAGGAGATGCAATGTGGTATAAAGATGATGGTAATGGAAATAAAGTTACTACAAAAGTATACGGCGAGGCGACAAGATATCTTCAAGATAAATCCGCATTGCCTGATTTTGAAGGAGGGATTTCTAACTACTTTAGATACAAAAACTTTGACTTAAATGTATTATTTAATTTTAGTGTTGGTTCATATGTTTATGATAGTAGTTATGCTGGTTTAATGCATTCAGTTAGTTCTAGAAATGCTGGTTATCAATTATCAGAAGATATTAATGGAAGATGGCAAAATCCAGGAGATATAACAGATATACCAAAATTAACTTCAGTTAATAATGATTATACAGCTACATCAACTAGATTTTTATTTAAAAATGATTATTTGAGATTAAAGGCACTGAATTTTGGATATAATTTTTCTGAAAGAAATGTACAACAAATGGGAATTAAAGGCTTAAGAATTTATTTCCAAGGAGATAATTTATTAACTTTTCAATCTCATAAAGGTATAGATCCTGAGCAATCAGTAAATGGTGTTACAGATAGTAGATCTTATCAACAAAGAATTTATACTGTTGGATTTAGTGTAAAACTTTAATAAAAAAACAATGAAAAAATTTATTATATTATTAGCAGCAGTTTCTACAACTTTATTAAGTACAGGTTGTATGGATGACTATTTAAATGAACCTAATAATTCAGATTCAGGAAATCTATCTCCTGAGGATGCTTATAAGTCTTATGACGGGACTCAGGCAGTTATGGCTGGTCTTTTAAGATTACAAAGATGGCAATGGATGGATGATGATTTTGCTAGATCAACAGATGTAGGAGGATTGTATGCTATGGAATTCAGAAGAGCTGTAAAAGGTGATGACGTAATTATTTATAGCAGTTGGTATTTAGGAGATTATCAAAATAATGATGCTAATAGAGAATTAACATCTAACAAATCAGTTTTTACGTGGAGGTTTCCTTATACAATGATAGCAAAGCTTAATCAATTTATAAAAGGAGTTGAAACATCTACGAGATTAAGTGAAAATGAGAAAAATGAATTTTTGTCTCAAGGTAAGGCTTTAAGAGGGTTCTATTATTACCAATTAGCTTTAGAATTTAATCATGCTTTGAAGAAGGATCCTAATGCTTTAGCAGCACCTATTTATACAGAAGTATCTACAGAAGGTAAACCAATGAGTAAATTAGTTGATTTGTATGGGCAAATTACAAGTGATTTAGAGTTTGCCGTTCAGAATGGAACAGATACTAGGGTAGATAACTCATGGATAAATAAAAGAGTATCAGCAGGTATTTTATCTAATGTTTATTTATCAATGGAAGAATGGTCTAAGGCTGAAAGTATGGCTAAAATAGCTTATAATCAAGATGTTAAAAGTGCTTTAAATACAGTTGTGACTTATAAGCCTATTGGATTTAACGATAGAACTGATAAAGAATGGTTATGGAGTATTCCACAGCGCGCAGATCAATCTAACTATTATTATTTAGCTCCTCATGCATTTATGGATCCTATAAATCCCGCTTATAATAATGGCTACATTAATGTTAATTTTGTGAAAAAGTTTGCAGATAATGATAGAAGAAAAGAAGCTTTTATGTTAAAAAGTGCTTCACTTCCTGAAACAGACCCTAGATATTATGTTTCAAAGAAATTCACTTTTGCGTTTAGTTCTGATGCTGCAATCTTTAGATTACCGGAATTTGTTTTAGTAGCTGCTGAGGCTGCCTATCATCAAGGTAAAATAGCTGAAGCTAATCAAATTCTGAATGATTTTAAATCTACGAGATATACAAATTATATAAATGAAAATCTTTCAGGAGATGCTCTTTTTGAAGAAATTTTATTAGAAAGAAGAAAGGAGTTATATGCTGAAAATGGTGTAGAATGGTTTGATGCGAAACGTTTACAAAGAGGTATAACAAGAACAGGAAATCATGCTCAGCCTTTAACAATGGCTCCTAATGATAAAAAATTCGTTATGAAAGTTCCGCAAATAGAAATAGATAATAATCCATTTATTGATGCGTCTATAAATAATGGAAGATAGCATGTAAAATGTAAAATTTTTATCCTCATCATTTATTTGATGAGGATTTTTAATTTCTTGTTAGTTAATATGAATAGAAAGTTTATTTTATTCATATATTTTTTTATTTCTTACTATTTTAGATAATTTTTTATAAACTCCCAAGCTCTTACTTCAGCCCAAGAATGTATATTATTCTTTAAAGGAAATCCACAATGACCACCAAATTTCGGTATTTCAAATGAACAGAATTTATGTTCCTTGAAACGTTCGATAGGATAACAATCTTTCCCTAAAAAAGGATCATTTGCAGCGTTGACAATCAAACATGGTGTTTTGATATGATCTAAAACAGTTGCAGGCGAAGCTTTGTGATAGTAATCTTCTTTGCTGCTATAACCATGCATTGGTGCAGTAAAATAATCATCAATTTCATCAAATGTTTTGATCTTATCAATCATTTTTTCATTCAGAACTCCTGGAAATTGTTTTGCTTTTATTTTAAATTTTGGAACTAAAGTGCGTTTGAAATTTTTAAAATAAATTGTATTCGGAAATATTTTCAATGTGTCAGCACATGATTTTAGAGAAATTGGTGCAGAAAAAACAACAGCAGATTTTATCTTGTTCGAAACTTCATAACCTCCAAGATAATTCAAAACCAAAGCACCACCCATCGAATAGCCAATCAAATAAACTTCTTGATAATTTTCTTTCAACGCTTTTTCTACAACTCTGTGTACATCATCAATTGATCCATGATGATACAAACGACAAGTGTCATTCATTTCGCCTCCACAAGTTCTGTGATTCCAAGCTAGAATATTAAATCCTTTCTCGTAAAAATAATCTGAACACGAATTAAGATACGTTCGTTTTGAATCGCCTTCTAATCCGTGAAAAAGAATGATTAATTTGTCTTTATTATTTTGAAATCGCCAATCTAAATTCAGAAAATCACCATCATCAGTTTCCATTTTTTCTCTAGTGTAATTTGGAACAGGATATTTCTTGAATTTCGCTGGAATAATGGTAGAAAGATGCGCATTTCGATTGATGAAATTAGGTTTCGGATAGCTCGAATGTTCGATGTAAGGCATTTAAAATATTTTTACGTCAACTAAAAAATCCTTTTTAATTTCTTCATTTATATTAGCTAAAATCTTCGATTTTCCCATCAATAATTCTTGTCGCATCGCAGGAGAATTAATTTTAACATATAAAACTCGTTGTCGTACTTCAACTCGGTCCGTATATTTCTCGAAAAACTTTCCCATCACCGTTTGCCAGGCCTCTTCTGCTTTCACTTCCCAAATCAATTCTTCTTTTCCACTTTGTTTAATGAAATGCTCCAAAGCTTGACCAAGCGTTTGCTGATTACTTCTTTTTTCGTACTTTTTCATAAACGGAAAACTTTACTTTCAGAATTAATTTGTTTAATGATTTGCTCTGTTCTTTCGGGATGTGTATCGGTAATAAAGATTTGTCCAAAACGTTCTTCGTTCACTAATTTTATCAATTGTGTCACACGATGTTCATCCAATTTGTCAAAAATATCATCCAATAATAATAATGGAGTAATGTTTAATGAAGATTTGATAACTTCTAATTGGGCCAATTTCAATGCAATTAAATACGATTTTTGTTGACCTTGCGAACCAAATTTCTTGATTGGATAATTGGTAATCGTAAACAATAAATCATCTTTATGAATTCCGGCTGTCGAATATTGTGTCGAACGATCTTTGTACAAAGCCTCTTTCAGAACCGTTTCAAAAGGTGCATCATTTAATTGCGAAACATATTCGATGTTCACTTTTTCTCGACCTTCTGAAATTTCATTGTAATATTTTAGGAAAGCTTCCAAAAAAGTTTGAATAAATTCTTTTCGAACTTCATGTATTTTCTTTCCTAAATGAATCAATTCTTCATCATAAATTTCCAAAGAAGTTGAATCAAATGTATTATTTGCAGCAAAGTATTTTAGCAAGGCATTTCGTTGAACTAAAACCTTGTTGTATCGCATCAAATCAGCTAAATATTGCTTATTCGATTGCGAAATAATATTATCCAAAAATTTGCGTCGAACTTCACTTCCTTCTTTGATTAAATCACTGTCATAAGGTGAAATCATCACTAAAGGATATTGACCAATATGATCAGAAATACGATCATACGATTTAGAATTTCGTTTTAATTGTTTGGGCTGACCAGAACGAACCAAGCAAAAAATCACATCAGCAGATTCATTTCGATCAAAAGTACCTTCTAATGTAAAAAAATCACAATCAAACTGAATATTCATCGCATCCGAATGATTCAGATACGATTTACTTAAAGCCAAATAGTGAATAGCATCCAAAATATTGGTTTTGCCTTTTCCATTTTGTCCTACAAAAGCATTAATTTTTGGTGAAAATTCGAAATTATTTTCATCAAAATTCTTGAATTGTCGCGCTTTAAGTTCTTTCAAATACATAAAAGCAAAATTACGATATTAATTAAGATTTACGATTGACGAAGTTTGATTTATGATTTTTTATAATGATTTTCAATCCTAAAACAATGATTTTGAAACAAAATGTCGAGTTAAAAATCAAAATGATGTATTTTTGCATCTTTATAAGTAAGATTTAGAAAAATGGCAATTCAAAAACCATCGATTCCCAAAGGGACAAGAGATTTCTCGCCTTTAGAAGTGAATCGTCGTCAATATATTATCAATACGATTAAGAAACAATTCGTGTTATTCGGATTTTCTCCAATCGAAACACCTTCATTTGAGAATTTATCAACTTTAACAGGTAAATATGGAGAAGAAGGAGATCGATTAATTTTCAAGATTTTAAATTCTGGAGATTATTTAGCAAAAGTTGATGAGCAATTGTTAACAGATAGAAATAGTCAAAAAGTAATTGCGCAAATTTCTGAAAAAGCGTTGCGCTACGATTTAACTGTGCCTTTCGCACGTTATGTGGTGCAACATCAAAATGAAATTACATTTCCTTTCAAACGTTACCAAATTCAACCAGTTTGGCGTGCCGATCGTCCTCAAAAAGGTCGTTTCCGTGAGTTTTTTCAATGTGATGCGGATGTTGTAGGTTCGGATTCGTTGTTACAAGAAGTTGATTTTGTACAATTATATGATTCAGTTTTTACAGAATTAAAAACGCCAGTTGAAATTCATATCAACAACCGTAAAATTTTATCAGGTTTAGCAGAAGTAGCTGATATTTCGGTTCAATTGATTGATTTTACTGTGGCTTTAGATAAGTTGGATAAAATTGGTGAAGAAGCGGTAAAAGAAGAAATGCGTGGAAAAGGAATTTCTGATTCTGCGATCGAAATTTTATCACCTTTATTCTCAATGAATGGAGATTATAA
Organism: Empedobacter sp. UBA7494; assembly: GCF_002478465.1. Taxonomy (NCBI): domain Bacteria; kingdom Pseudomonadati; phylum Bacteroidota; class Flavobacteriia; order Flavobacteriales; family Weeksellaceae; genus Empedobacter; species Empedobacter sp. UBA7494. The sequence goes on along the minus strand of NZ_DLOC01000107.1, from coordinate 12,313 downwards.
AACACAATTTGCTCAATTAAAAGAAATTTTAAAATCTTCGGAAACTGGATTAAAAGGAATTGAAGAATTAGAATTTGTTTTTGAAAATACAACAACTATTGGTTTACAATCGGCTGAATTAGTTTTGAACTTGACATTAGCACGTGGTTTAGATTATTATACAGGAGCTATTTTCGAAGTGAAAGCGAAAATCGGAGAATTCTCTTCATCTATTGGTGGAGGAGGTCGCTACGATGATTTGACAGGAATTTTTGGATTGAAAGATATTTCTGGAGTAGGAATTTCTTTTGGATTAGATCGTACATATTTAGTTTTAGAAGAAAATAATTTATTCCCAGCTTTAGAAGATTCAACAAATATCCAAGCATTGTTCATTAATTTCGGAACGAAAGAAGCTGCTGAGGCAATGAAATTGGTAAAACAATTACGTCAAAGCGGAATTAATACAGAGGTTTATCCTGATGATGCAAAAATGAAAAAGCAAATGGGATATGCTGATAAAAAAAGAATTAAGAAAGTAATTCTTTTGGGTGAAAAAGAAATTGCTGAGCAAAAAGCGACAGTAAAAGATATGATTTCGGGAGAACAAACCGAAGTTGCTTTTGCTGATTTGGCTAACGCATTGTCTTAATATGTCTTAATTCAAATCTATTCAATATATTTGCAAACTATTTAATCAAGAATATAAAATGAGTTTATTAACAGTTGGTACAGTTGCCTTTGATAAATTAGAATCTCCTTTCGGGAAAACAGATAAAATCTTAGGTGGTGCCGCTACATATATCGGTATGGCGTCTTCTTTATTGGGCGTGGATACTGCAATCGTTTCAGTTGTTGGTGGAGATTTTCCACAAGAATACATCGATTTATTAATTTCAAAAGGAATTAATTTAGATGGAATGGAAATCGTAAAAGAAGGAAAAACATTCTTTTGGGAAGGTAAATACCATAATGATTTGAACACACGTGATACGTTAGCAACAGAATTGAATGTTTTAGAAACGTTTAATCCAATTGTTCCTCAAGATCGCAAATCTCCAGACGTTTTGATGTTAGGAAACTTACATCCATTGGTACAAAAAGGAGTGTTGACACAATTAGATAATCGTCCAGGTTTGGTTGTTTTAGATACAATGAACTTTTGGATGGATTGTGCTTGGAATGAGTTGATGGATGTGATCAAAGATGTTGATGTAATTTCTATTAATGACGAAGAAGCGCGTCAAATGTCAGGTGAATATAGTTTAGTGAAAGCTGCTAAAAAAATCATGACATTCGGACCAAAAACAGTTATCATCAAAAAAGGTGAACATGGAGCTTTATTATTCCAAGAAGAACAAGTTTTCTTTGCACCAGCTTTACCATTAGAAGATGTTTTCGATCCAACAGGAGCAGGAGATACATTTGCAGGAGGTTTCTCCGGATACTTAGCAAAAACAAACGATTTTTCTTTCGATAACATGAAACGTGCAATTGTTTACGGATCTGCATTAGCATCTGTAACATGTGAAAAATTCGGTACTGAATCATTAGGAGATTTAACACGTGATGGTTTAGCTGAACGTTTGAAAGAATTCAAAAAATTAATGGATTTCTCAATTATTTTATAAGAGAATTATTCATCAAAATATTTAAAGCCTTGCATTTGCAAGGCTTTTTTGTTTTATATTAGATTGTAAATTATTTATATGCAGATTATTCTTGAAATAATTTTTATTGCGATTAGTGAACTTATAATAGAAATTTTTGGAATACGAGTTCGATATATTATTTTAAAACTATTTAATCCAAAGTTAAATTTTGAGGAATTTTCTCAAAATGAATCAGGTTGGCATAAATTTTATAATGCAGTAGTAGGTTTGTTAATTCTAATTGGATTAATATTTGGTGTTGCTTTCTTATATTTTAATTAAAATGAAAAACAAAATTATACATCTTCTCATATTGGCATTTTCCTCTTTACTTTCTGGAATAATGATTTCGAAAATGTCATTCATCGGTAAAATAGGAATCACAATTATTTACAACGAATATACGATCCTGAAATCGTGGTGGAAAACAGCCTTGTTATTATTCGCTATACAAGCTGTTATTTTTATCGTATTATCCATTTGGAATGAGAAAACAACGAAACGTTTTAAACGTTTGTTATTGCCTCTCATTTTCCTTTTTATGGGAATTATTGGATTAATTTATTGCTATTACGATTTTACTGAAACCTCACATCGTTTATTGAAAAAGACGTTCCATTTCGGATTTTATATTTTTTGGTTCACATGGTTTGGGAATTGTATATTTTTTATGACAAAAAAATCTCAAAAAGTAGAAGAAATTCCGCAAGAAACAGAAGTGTATTAAAATAAAAAAGCTCATCAAATTTTGATGAGCTTTTGCTTTTGTGACCGAGACAGGATTCAAACCTGTAACCTCTTGAGCCGTAATCAAGTGCGCTATTCAGTTGCGCCACTCGGCCATTCCTGATAAGAAACTATTGTTCTTATTTTGGACTGCAAATATAAAGACTATTTTTGAATCTGCAAATATTTTTTAAATAAAATTATCCTCGATCTCTATCGCTTATGAGCATCATCATAAAACTCAAAACAAAAAGTGTATCATTTTCGGATGATTGATATTGATTTAATTTAAATTTTCGTCCAAAGAATGAAGGTTCTTTTGATACTTCCATCATTTCTCTTCCTTGTAAATCAGTTAAAACATATTTTGGATTGAAAATATAACCTGAGAAAAATCCTACAACGGGAATTTCTCCAACCATTCCGTCCATCATACGCGTAAAACCACTACGTTCGTTGATTGTAAATAAATGATTATCATTTGCGTCGTAAATATGAAAAGTCGCTTTCCAAAAGGATTTGAAAGTTTTTCGTTTTGCTTTACCAACAACATTTCCGTTCGCATCTGTAATGGTAAAAGTTTGTTGAAAATCGATGATTTTATTCGAACGAAGTTGAAAAAGTTCTTCTTTTTTCGATGAATCACGGTAGATTTTAATCACATCTCGCCACGAAAGAATTTTTTCGCGTACATAAAACACAGGTTGATTATTAGCATCTGTTACAGAAAAATCATTGGAAAAAGTTGCAATATGAAACTTTATATCAAGCGGAAATTTTAGGTTGTTTAAATTCATAAGTATTGAGTAATTTTTATCAAAAATAGATTTTTTTCTGACATAAAAAAAGGTTCAGAATTTCTGAACCTTAAGTTTATAAATAATTTCTTACTTCATCTAAATGTGTAATTGTAGGAACATCATCCATCGAAAAATTATCATCTAATCGATCAAAGAAAATAGCCGACATTCCGAAAGCTTTTGCGCCAACAGCATCTGCAATCCAATCGTCACCAATGTAAATTGATTCATCTTTTTTAGCACCAGATTTTTCCATTGCCAAAGAAAAAATACGAGGATCAGGTTTCAAGATTTTGATTTCGTCTGCATAAGTTACCGTATCAAAATAACCATTTAATTCTGATGTTTCAATTTTACGTTTCGAAACTTCGATAAATCCATTTGTGATAATGTGTAATTGATATTTTGGTTTCAAATAATCCAACAATTCCATTGCTCCATCCACCACTTCATTGTAATTGGTAATCGTTTCCATGTATTCATCTTCAAAAATCTTTGCTAGAGCATCATTATCAATCCCAAGATTATCAAAAGCTTCTTTGAAACGACGAGCACGTAATTCTTCTTTTGTAATTTTTTTGTCACGAATCAAAGCCCAAAGACCTTCGTTGCTATCGTGATAAAATGGATGAAATTCCTCGAATGTAAAACCATATCTATTTTCTACATCATACTTTTTGTAAAGCTCATCTAGCGCGAATTTTGCATTTTTTCTGAAATCCCAAAGTGTGTTATCAAGATCGAAAAAAACGTGTTTTATTGTGTTCATAAATGCAAAGCTAAGGATTTTATGTAGATTTGCTGATGAAGAAAATATCAATTGAAAGCGAAGTTAGAAAAATTTAAAACGAAGAATGCCAAAGGTGTTTTGTCTTTGTTGGCAGGTAACACAATTGCGCAAGTGATTATGTTTATTGGCGGAATTATTTTGGCTCGAATTTATGGTCCAGAAGCGTCGGGAACTTACAATGCTTTTTTAAGTTTTGTGGCCATTCTTTCTATCTTGACAACGTTTCGTTTAGAGAATATTTTCGTGATTTCGAAATCATCAAAAGCGATTCGAAATTTGTTTACAACCCTATTATTAGTGAGTAGTATTGTAACGATTTTATTCTTTTTGGGTTATGCTATTTTAGAAAAAATTTTCACATTCAAAACCTCCTTATTTATTGTTTTCTTAAGTTGTGTTGCAGGATTATTTACAGCTTGGAATAATGTTCAAAATACATTGTTTTCGAAGTATAAATTATTCAAAAGTATTTCAACTGGATTTGTGATTAATGCACTGTTTTCGGTCTTTTTCCAGTTCATTTTTTATTGGATAGGCTACAAAGAAACAGGATTGATTTATGGAACAATTTTCGGAACTATTTTGTCTTGTGCATACTATTTTTCAATTACAAAAGGACGATTTTCTTCGATTGATTTTGGGTTGGCTAAACGAACAATTTCTAAGAACAAAGAAATCCTAAAATATACATTACCCTCAGAATCGTTGAATGCAATTGCGAACAATTTGTTACCAATTATGATTGCGATTTATTTTATGAAAGAAGATGTTGCTTTTGTGGGAAATTCAGCTAAAATTTTGGTTGTTCCTTTGACATTACTTTCCAATTCGATGTCGAAAGTTTTCTTTCAGAAATCTGCTGCAATGATTGATCATCGTTCGCATCAATTATATGATTTATCGAAAAAAGTGGTACTGTACAACGTTGGAGCAATTGCTGTTTTTCTTTTGTTGATGAATTGTATCGGAATTTTTATTCTCGAGTGGATGCTTGGACCAGAATGGCGAGGCCTGCATATTATGACGTGGATACTTTCATTTTGGATTTTGTGTCGTTCTGCAATGAATCCTATTCAGCAAATAGTCGTGGTTATCAAGAAAAATCATTACGCACTATACTTTAATATTTATTTGGTTTTCGTCACATTGATTACTTGTGTGATTGGCGGACTAAATAAAAACATACTTTTGACGTTATCCCTATATTCTTTCTTTGCGGGAATGGGCTATTTGGTTCAACTTTACTTTGTAATGAAAGAACTGAAACGTTATAAAAAGTAACAAATGTGTGGAATTTCTGGTATTTTTTCTAAAAATAAGTTAAACGATTCATCGATTCTAAATTCATTAAAATCGACTAAACATCGTGGTCCAAATAATACTATTCATACCAGTTTTTTTGATAAAGAAATTCATTTTTATTCAAGTCAATTATCCGATAAACGAACTCAATTTGATTTGAGAAATTCGGACGGAATACAAGCAAATAATTGGATAGGTTTTAATCGTCTATCTATTATTGACTTGTCAAATAATGGGATGCAACCATTTTATGATAACGACGCGAAAATTTCGTTTATGATGAATGGAGAAGTTTATAATTTTAAAGAACTTCGAAATGAATTTTTAAGTGATGTGGATTTTATTTCTGATTCAGATTCTGAAGTTGTTTTTCAATTATATCTAAAATTTGGAGACGATTTTGTTCAACATTTGCGTGGAATGTTTGTAATTGTAATTGTTGATTATCAAAAAAATGAAGTAAATATTTGGCGAGATCGTTTTGGAATTAAGCCTTTTTATTATTTTTTAGATGAAGAAAATTTTATTTTCTCTTCAGAAATAGAAGGCATTTTTGCAACTGATTTAGTTCGAAAAGAAATCAATTTTAAACATTTAGCCTATACATTTTATCTCAATTCGAGTTTTGCTCCGAATACGATTTATCATAATATTTATTCGTTAGAAGCTGCGACTCAATTAAAAGTTGATTTATCAAATTTTAAATCTGAGAAAAAACAATATTGGCAATTAGATTATCAACCGAATCATCAACTAATTGCTTCAGAAGAATTTTTGAATGATGTAGAAAAAGTTGTTAACCTTAGTTCTGTTTCAGATGTGAAGCAAGCAGTAATGCTGAGTGGAGGATTAGATTCAGGATTATTGGCGTGTATGATAGGATACAAAAATTCCGATATTGATGCATTGACAATTTATAATAAATCTGTTCCAGAACAAAATGAGTTAGCTTTCGCGAAAAGTAATGCACAAAATGCAAACTTGAATATCAAAACGTTTGAGATCGAAAATCAAGCTGATTTACAAACGATAAAAGAGTATTGTTTAGCTGAAGAAGAGCCTAATTCTTCACCAGAACCTGCATATTTTTTAACTAAAAAAGCAAAAGAAAATAACTATACGGTTTTGCATAATGCACTTGGATTGGACGAATTATTTTATGGTTACGGTTATTATAATCAAGCCAAAAAATTAGAAAAATATCAAGCATTTTTATGGGAACCTTTTCGATATTTTCTTACAGGCTCGAAGAGAAATAAATACGAAGAAATTACAAGATTTGGCTTAGAAACAACACCTTTTATCATGCGAAGTTTTTCTTCTTGGACAGCTATTCAAAAGTTATTTTCGCAATATGGAAGTGCTGATTGGAAACATCCAATTTCGGTTTTAATGAATCAGGTAAAATCTACAAATATCAATTTTGAGAAAATGCCTTTGTTGAAGAAGATCTCTTATTTAGATTTTTATTATTATATCAGTTCTCATCATTCTTTGCGAACAGATTCGCCTGCTATGAGGAACGAAATCGAAATGCGTTTTCCGTACTTGGATCACTTATTTGTTCAGAAATATTTTAATTGTTCATTTTTAGATGAAGATTTATCCAAAGAAAACAATAAACCTTTTCTTCGAAAAAATGTACAAACTATTTTACCTCAAGATGTGCTTTCCATGAAAAAGAAAGGTTTCTCGATGCCTACTTCAAAATGGTTAGAAAATATTAATTTAGAGCAAGATTTTCCTGAATTAAAAACTTATTTTGGAGAAAATTATAAAAATTGGATAGATCATCCTTCAAAAAAATGGTTTTTAATTTCTACGAGTTTATTAATGAAACAGAAATGAAACAGACATATACAATCGTTTTTTTAGCAGATTTACATACTTTATACGATGATAGAATATATTGGAAACAGGCTATATCTTTAGTTAAAAATGGGTATAGTGTTCATTATATTACGATTGGAGATGTTAATGGAAAAGGAATAACTAAAGAAGGAATTCATTATCTACAATTGAAGCGTAAAAAGTATTTACCAACTTTATTGTTGAATTATTTTTTCAAAAGGCTTTCGTTTGTGAAAACAGAATATGATGAAGCTTTAGAATATTGTCAGTCAATAAAAGCAGATCTCTATCATATACATGATGCAAGAATAAATAGGATTTTAGGTGATTTAAAAAAAATAGGAAATAATCCTAAATTTATCTACGATGGACGGGAGCCTTTGGATAAAAATATGAAAGATTATCGTTTTAAGGAATCAAAAATTCCTAAAATAATCACAAATACTTATGCAGATTATATTCAAAATTGGGAATATAAAAAGGTAAAAGATTATGATTATATTTTTACAGTTGATGATGGATTATATAATCGTTTTAAGGAGAATGTCCCGAATGTTCCGATAAAAATAATGTATAACTTTACAAATCTTAAGGATCAACGTAAACATTTAACTTACGAAGATAAAATATATGATGCAGCATATGTAGGAGGTTTATCTGAAATGAGAGGAGCTTTGGTTGCTTTGAAATCTACTAAATATATCGTTGAGAAATTGCCAGAATATAAATTACTTTTTCTTGGGCAAGTGTATGATAAAACATTAGAATTTGAGATAAAACAATTTATTCAACAAAATAATTTAGAAAAAAATGTCTTTTTAAAAGATTTTGTTCCTCATCAAGAAGTTTCAGATTATTTTAATCAAATAAAACTTGGTTTAAATCCTCTACTTTTTGCTAAAACTCATGAAGAAATTATTCAGATTAAATTATTTGAATACATGAATTTTGGAATTCCGATTATTACAAGCAATTTTGGTTATATGAAAAAGTATGTGCTTGAAAATAATGTTGGAATTGCGATAGAACCAAATGATGAAAAATTATTAGCCAATACAATTTTAGATTTGTTAAATGATCGAAAAGCTTTTGATGATTTTGCAACGAATGGAATAAAGGCTGTTGATGAAAGATATAATTGGGATATTATGGAAGAAATGTTATTAGAAACGTACCAATCTTTGTTAAATGAAAAATAGCTACCAATATACTAAGTTTTTGGTTGTAGTTGGAATTCTGTTAATGGGAGTTTCGTATATCAATTTTAAGAAATTCGAGGGCTTAGAAATTTATCCTTTTTTTTGGTGGCAATTATTTACAAATCCACAAAAAGGATCTACACCTTTTTCAATTTACAGGATTTATGAAGTAAATAATAACGATACAATAAGGTTAAGTAATAATGGAGATAATTTAAATGAAACTGTTTATAATTCTTTGTTGCAAGCATTAGTTCGAAAAATTGAAAAAAATGAGCCGATAAAAGAAACTAAACGACTATTGCAAAATATAGGAGAACAAAAATCAAGAAACAAAGGAACATCGTATATCCTTGTAAAAGAAACTTATAAAAATCCTTCTAGTTTAAAATTAACCGATTATGAATTTTCAAAAACCTTTCTCTTTTCTTCGGCTGACTAATAAATCGTCAAAAATAGTTTTATTTGATTATTTAATTGCGGATAAACTTTTTCGAGTATTTACAATCTTTTGGATTTTTTATGTGATAACAATTTATCAAGAAAGAAGTTTGTTCCCTGACAATTTATTTTTTCCACAATTGTGGTTTCAAAAATTATTTTTAAATGAATTACCTTCTAAATTATATTTTTTCTCTATCGCTACTGTAGGGATTTTATGTAGTGTTTTATCCATAATAAAAAAAAATATCATTTATAGATTAGTTCTTTGTTTTTGCCTATTATGGCTTAATGCATTTATTTGGTCTTTTGGTTCTATTTCACATTCAGGACATTTGTTTGTTTTAACTCATTTATATTCAGTTTTTTTAGTTTATAATAAAAAAAATGATATGAAAAAGTTTGCTCAAGAAATTAACTATTTTCAGTTCGGTATTTTATTTACATATTCAATTGCAGGGCTTTGGAAATTATTATTTTTAGTAAAAGATTTCATTTACCCTAAAATGGATACGACTACTTGGTTAGATTTAGAAGCTGTTAAAACAAATGCAATAATTAACTTATTGGATAAAGATGTTATAATTAGTGATAAAATGGTTCATATTTATGAAATTCCATATATATGGCAAATTGCGTCTTTGGGAACTTTTTTTATTCAACTAATAGCGGTTTTGGGAGTCTGGAATAGAAATTTTTTGATACCAATTATTTTAGGTTTAATAAGCTTTCATCTATATAATCAGTTTTTTACGTTAACCAATTTTTATCCTGCTATTTTTACCTTATTGATTGTTTTCTTTCCTTACCATTTATTAAAAAAAGTATGAATAATTCTAAAAACGTTTTTTTTCGGGATACGTTTTGGTATTTATTAGGAATGATAATACCAATGGGAATTAATGTCATAAAAACACCAATTTTTACACGACATTATTCTGCTGAAGATTACGGATATTTAGGATTAGTTATGGGGATATTTTTATATATATCTACTGTTTCCTATTCATGGTTGTCAAGCTGTATTTGGCGATTTTATAATTCATTTGAACGAAAGAAAATTTTAAATAAATTCTATTCAAATCTTCTTTTTTTATACCTGATTTCGAGCGTGGTGATGTTTCTATGTTCTTTAATGTTTATTGCATTTTATCACTCACCTTCTTTGGTTTATAAGTTAATCATACTTAGCTTTTTTCATTTTGTTTTGAAAGAATTGTTAGGATTATTTTATGTGATTTTGAGAATAAAAGGCTATGCAAAACTCAATAATATTTTGTTGATAACGCAAGTTGTATTGAGTTTTATAGTTTTATTATTTTTTGCATTTATTTTAGATTTTGATATCACTTCATTAATTAGTAGTTCTATTATTATAGATTTAATCTTTGTTGTTGGAATTGGAATTTATCTGATTTATCATAAAAAAATGCAAAGTCTGAACCTTAATTTAGTTAGAATGAGATATTTAAAAATATTTCTAAATTTTGGTTCGTTTGTTCTTATTTCAAGTATAATAACCCTATTGTTAGTTTCAAGCGATCGATATATTTTAGCCATGTATGATAATATGCGAAATGTAGGTATTTACACCAAAGTTTATGATATTGCACAAATCTCTATTACAGCGTTTGTTTTTGTATTTTTTAGTGTTATTAATCCTAAAATGAACAAAGAATTATCTCATAATATAAACGAAGCAGACGATTTACTTCAAAAGTATTTATTTGGTTATATTTTTACTTTATTGCCGATTACGTTTTTAATTTCTATTTTTTCTAAAGAAATCTCAGAAATCCTTTTAGGAGAAGAGTTCAGAAATGGCTATATTATTATGCCTTATGTTTTTTTTAGTGCTTTTATTTATGGAATAATTACGATTAACCAAAACAAATTAAAATTCAGAAATAAATTAAAAACAATCGTCCAAATTTTAATTTTTTGTTTAATTATTAATATCATTCTAAACTTTCTTGTTGTTCCGACTTACGGATACATTGGAGCCTCAATTACAACATTAATAAGTTATGTTGTGATGTTATGTTTGTTCTTTTATAAAGAATCAATAGGCTTTTTTAAACAAAAAAAATATATTAAATCAATCGTAGAACAGTTGATAATTTTAATTATAATGTTCGGTATTGATCAAGTTTTTAGAAGAATAATTGATTTTAATATATGGATTGCAATTTTAGAAGGAATTATTTTTGTTGTCTTAATAGGTTTAATCTTCCGTAAAAAATATCAATCATTAGATATGCCTATTTAGCATATATTTATTACAACTTTTTTATTTCTTCTTTTGTCATTGTTTTGGATTTTAGATCAATTAATTTTTGACCTGTTTCTTTCATCCATTCAATATTTTCATTTGTTTCTTCATTATTTAAAATAACTTCCAAAATACCTTTATTGTTATTCATCCATGGAAGCAAATAATAATTGAGTCCATCTTTGTATGCTTTTTGTTGATGAAATTCCTTCCCTTTTGTTGTTTGCATAGCAAGCTGTTTAGCTGAATAATAATAAAGCGGTGTTGAGAAAATAAGGATGGAAATTAATGATGTGTATTTTGGAAATTTTGTAATAAAATTGTTTAAACCAACACTTAAAATAATTAAATAAGTTAAATTAAAATTTAAGAAAAAGACATAATTATCGCTAACGGCGTAAATAGTAGAAAAACAAAAAACAAGTAAACCGAAAATAATTAAAAAAAGTAATGATTTGTCTTTGATAAAATTTTTAATCGGAATAAAGAATATGGCAAAATTAAGAAACCAAAAATTATAAATAATATAACCTAACGCTTTCATTAAATCTTTTGAACAGCTTACAAAGTCTTTCTTCAAAGAATCAGATACCCATGATTTCTCTGAAGATGATAAAACATTTTTCAGAGATTCGTTATTAATAATTGGATAAATATAAAGCAATGCTAAAAATAGAAAAGGAATAAAAAAATAGCTAAAAATTAGTCTGTTTTTAACATTATTTCTAAAAGCCAAAAAACATAAATAAAAATAAGAAGGAATTAATAGAATTCCTTGTACATGAGAAAATAAGCTAATTCCAAGTATTATTCCTGTAAATAAAAGCGTTATAGATTGTTTATTTTGAACAAATTTTATAGCAAATAAAACGTAAAGTGAAATCCAAATTAAACAAAAAGTGTAAACTTCTATATTTTCGGTATTTTTCCAAAAAGTAAAGCTAAATCCAAACGCAACTGTACCTAAAAGAGAAATCCAAAGCTTTTTATTTAAGAGTTGAAGAATTGAAAATAAAATATTCAAAACAATTACAGCAGAAATAATATTTACCCAACGTCCAATCTCAATGGTATTTATAAATAGAAATAATTTGTGAATTAGAATATTGAAGTTCAAATACAAAAAATGTGTGATTCAATATGTTTCATACGTAAATTGATTTTGCTCTATTGTAATCTTCCCCTTGTTAAGAACACTTAAAAGTAGAGTTTTTATTTAATATTATTGTATTATTATTTTGATTAATTTGAAATGTAGGAAAATCATTAGGATTTTTGACCTTACCATATTTCAATAAAAA
>NZ_DLOC01000097.1:0-14404 GCF_002478465.1 Empedobacter sp. UBA7494 | reverse complement strand
TTGCAAATATACAACCCATTTTTCCGAACTTCCAAACATACTTTACATTTATTTTACATTCTTCCCTTAAGTTGCTGGTACGATGGGAAATATTTTTTGTTTTTTTTAGATGTGAGAAGTGAGATTGGTGATTTCAGGCGGGAAAAGCCCATTTTTAGCGCAAAAAATGATTAAACGTTTTGCTTTTCTTGAACAATAGAAAAGTAAAATGGATACTTTTGAAGGAACTACTCAGGAGGAATTCCGTGAAACGGGATACATTTAATTAAAAAAATAAATAAACTTCTAATTTTGTTTAACGTGTAAAAAAGATTTACATTCGTACTATATATATAATATGCGCGATGATTTCGAAAGAAAAAGAATATTTTGAGATAATAAATAAGATTTACCTAAAAGTAATTGAAGAAGAGAATTTAGGTGAAACAGCTAACTATATACCAGAATTATCTAAAATAGACGGCAAGAAATTTGGAGTTTCTTTATTGTTTACGGATCAACTTCAATTTGGATTTGGTGATTGTGAAGAAAAATTCTCGATTCAAAGTATTTCAAAAGTGTTGCTTTTGGCTTTAGTTTATAGAGAAATTGGCGAGAAAATTTGGGAAAGAGTTGATGTAGAACCTTCGGGAACGCCTTTTAATTCATTGTTGCAATTAGAAACTGACAAAGGAATTCCTAGAAATCCATTTATTAATTCAGGTGCTTTAGTGGTTTGCGACATCTTAATTGATATTTGTGATGATCCGAAAGCATATTTTTTGGATTTTATTAAAAAGGTTTCTGGTAATTATTCTATTCAATATTCTGATAAAATTGCAAAAAGTGAATTTTCTATCGCTTATCGTAATGCAGCTTTGACAAATTTTATCAAATCATTGGGCAACATTCATAATTCTCCTGACGAAGTTCTAGATTTGTATGTTTATATCTGCTCGATTGAAATGTCGTGTATGGAATTGAGTAAAACTTTTTCTTTTTTGGCCAATAAAGGAAAAAACTTGTTTGATGATTATCAAGTTTTCAACATTAGTCAAACAAAAAGAATCAACGCTATTATGCAAACTTGCGGTTTCTATGATGAATCTGGCGAATTTGCTTTTCGAGTTGGATTACCAGGAAAAAGTGGTGTTGGCGGAGGAATTGTTGCAATTATGCCCAAATATTACATTGTTTCAGTTTGGAGCCCTAAATTAAACTTAAAAGGAAACTCCTATCGAGGAATGAAATTTTTGGAAGAATTTACAACCGCAACAGAGGATTCTATTTTTTAGAATTAATAATCTCCATCACTTTATTCACCGTTTCTTCTAAATTCATGTTCGAATTATCGACTTCTATTGCGTCATCAGCTTTACGAAGTGGAGAATATGCGCGATGAGAATCGATATAATCTCTTTCGTTCACATTTTTCAACACCTCATCCAAAGAAATATTTTTCCCTTGTTGTTGATATTCTAAAAAGCGACGTTGCGCACGAACTTCTGGTGAAGCGGTGACAAAAATTTTGATATCTGCATTAGGAAAAACTGTTGTTCCAATATCGCGACCATCCATCACAATACCTCCTTTTTTTCCCATTTGCTGTTGAAGCGATACACAATAATCGCGAACAGCAGGAATCTCAGAAATTGGACTAACCATTTTAGAAACTTCCATCGTACGAATATCAGCTTCTACATTTTCACCATTCAAAAAGCTAAGATTCTTTTGAGTTATACTATCTTGTTTAAATTCTATCTTGATATCAGATAAATTGGTTATTAATGCATGTTCATCAATTTTATTATCGACAATATACTGATGTTTAAACGCATACAAAGTCACAGCACGATACATTGCACCACTATCAATATGTGTATAACCAAGATTTTTTGCAATAATTTTTGACATCGAACTTTTTCCTGTAGAAGAATATCCGTCGATTGCAATAATTAAATTTTCTTTCATCTATATAGAATTGAAGACAAAGATAAGATTTTATAGTTGTTTGAAAAGTTTTTATAACCAAGGATTACTTCTCCAATAATCTCGGCCTTGAATAATTCGGTCTAAATTGAGAATCAAACCAAAGTGATTAGAACCTCCAGATTTGTGGTAATTCGCATGACTAAACTCAAATCGGAACGCATTTATACGGATTCCAAAACCATACGTTAAGCCAGATAGAGAACGAATTCCTTCGGCTGCTAATTCATTTCCACGTTTGAAATTATATCCTAAACGCATATTAAAATCTGATTCGGGAAATAATTCTGCACCAACCGAAATATGATCAATCATTTTTCTTCCAGCAGAGACTTCTTGTCCGTTTTTATTATAAGGTTGAGAAATATCAAACTTCTGTAAATCGTGCAAAGAAAACGTAAATTCTAACGGAACATGTTCTAATCGATGCGAAATACCCAAATTAACTTGCGTTGGCATATCTTCTTTTTTGCCATTATACGTTTGAATTTGTTGACCGATATTACGCACAACCAACGAAACATTGATATTTTTATCAAAATCGTGGTACGAAAGACCAACATCTCCAGCAATTGCTGAGGATTTATATGATTCGATTGTAGAATTAATGTATTTTAAATTTGCTCCAACTGTCCAATAATCGCCCAAAACACGTGCATAACCAACTGTAATTGCAGCATCATTTGCTTTGAAATTTCCTGTCACATTTCCATTTTCGTCAGTTCCAATTAATTTTCCATAATCAACATATTGACCATGAACAGAAACAAAGTTTTCTTGATCGATTTCATAAACCGTCGAAAATGTTCCAAAATCTACATCCGCAATATAATTGACGTAATTGATTCCGAATTGTCCGTGCATTTCTCGGTTCATCAAAGCAGGATTCCATAAAGAAGAATTTGGATCAGCATCCCAAGAAGTTGCAGCATTTCCTCCCAAAGCCGCTTGACGTGGAGAAGTTGTAATGTTCAAAAACTCGTAAACACGCGTTCCATCTTGCGCAAAAATCGAAGTCGATAGCGCGATAAACAATAATGTACTTAGCTTTTTAAACATTTAGCAAAAATAAAGATTTTGTAGAATAACGAAAACAGAATGATTTTGGTATGTATGAAACAAAATTTTAGGCTTTCTGAAAAAAAGCTTAACTTCAATTTACCTAAAAAATACTTTATGGAATTTTTAATTGCCATTATTATATTCGTATTGATTGTGATTTTGTTCAACAAAGTTTCGCAACTAAAAAAACAACTTGATTATCAAGAAACTAAGCTAAAATATTTGCAAGAGCAATTGGATGCGAAAGAAATTAAAACTGAATCAAAACCAATTGTTGAGCAACCAAAAATAGTTGAAGAGAAAAAAATTGAACCTCAACCAGAAGTTGTTTCCTATCATAAAGTTGAAATGCCAAAAGGTATTTTTGACAAAATTCCACCAAAACAAACAACTGAAATCAGTTTTGATAAAAATCTCAACAGCGCAATTGCATTTATCAAAGACAATTTCTTGACGATTTTCGGAATTGTAACCTTAGTTCTAGGAATTGCTTACTTCGTAAAATATGCAATTGATCAAAATTGGATTAACGAAACTTTTCGCGTGATGATTGGAATTGGAGTTGGTTTAGGAATTATTGGAATTGCTCATTTTATTCGGAAAAATTTTGAAATCTTTTCTTCCATTTTAATTGGTGGCGGATTAACCGTTTTATATTTCACCTTAACCATTGCCTTCCGAGAATATCATTTACTTTCTCAAAATACCACTTTTGGGTTATTAACAATTGTGACTATTTTTTCTATCGTGATGGCAATGTTATATAATCGACAAGTTTTAGCCATTTTCTCGATTATTGGTGGTTTTACCGCTCCGTTAATGATTAGTACAGGAGAAAGCAATTTTGTATTTCTGTTTGGTTATTTAACAATTCTGAATCTAAGTATGCTGTACATGGCTTGGCGAAAAAACTGGCAAATCATTTCATTTATCGCGTTTGCTTTTACCTTTATATATAGTATTGCGTGGATTGACGATTCCAAAACCTCAACGCAATATCTTTTCTTTGGCTTGCTTTACGTTATTTTTACGGCAACAAGTCTGTTGAATTATTTCAAAAAAGGAGAATTTTCGGTTTGGAATTGCCTTTTACTAATTTTCAATACCATTTTATCAACCGTTTTAATTTCTTCGGTTTATTATTTTATTGTTGGAAATAACAATGGTTTAATGGCTTTCTTATTTGGATTGATAAACGCTTTCGGAACATTTTACATCTACAAAACATCTAAAAATAATTTATTACAAAATACCTTAATCGGTTTGAGCATTGCGCTTATCACAACTGCGATTGCCTTACAATTTAAAGCAAATGTCGTTTCGATTTGTTTCGCGATTGAATCAACTTTATTACTATTTCTTTGGAAAAAAAGTAAAGAAAATATTTTCAAAGTCTTTTTCATTGCGATGTTTCCATTTTTATTGATTGCTTTATGCGTCAATTGGTTTGATTATATTGATACTAAAAAACATTTAGTGGTAATTTTCAATCACGTTTTCATTACAAGTTTTATTGCATTAATTTGTTCTGTTGTCAATATTTATTTGATGAAAGATTTCGAAACCGAAGAACAATTTTTAGGTTTCAAGCTCAATCATTCCAAATTTATCTTCATATCAACATCACTTTTATTGATGTACACAGGAATTTTGTTCGAATTAATTTATCAGATCGAACCTTATTTCAACTTTATGATGATTGTAAGTTATGTATTGATTTATACATTATTCTTTATTGCTTTTATTTTAACGCTACGCGAAAAACTAAATTTAGGAAATACCTTGCAATTTGTTTTACAAATTTCTGCGGCTTTTTGCATTCTATTTTTACCAATGTTTGCCGAAATTCCATTATTACCAAACAAAACAAATTATAACATCGGTAGTTATTTTCTTTATTTGAGTTATCTCATTCCAACCGCTTATATTATTTATTTAGTTGTGAAAAGTAGCGATTTCCAAAGCTCCAAAGCAAAACAAATCATCAGCATGCTTGTCTTGGTTTATGTGATTAGTTTCGAGAAATACAATGGTTTTATGTTGATAACACTTGACGAAAGCTCTTCTAATTTCTCGCATCAAGCCGATATTTTCCGAATGATATTATTACCAATTATTTGGGCAGTTTTAGGATTTGTATTGATTTATTTCGGATTAAGAAAACAATTGAAAGGTTTTCCTATTGTTGGAATTATATTATTTGGATTGATTATTCTAAAATTATATTTCGTAGATGTTTGGGAAATGAGCAATATTTTCAGAATAATATCTTTTATTGTTTTAGGAATTTTAATCTTATTAACTTCTTTTATGTATCAAAAACTAAAAAATTTGATGGTTAATTTGATGGAAAAACCGAGCGAAAACAAAGAAGCTGAACAATAATGTTCAACTTCTTTGTTAATTATTTCTTCTCAATGCTTCAGCAATGACACGCATATCATCCGAAGAAGGTAACTCGAAAATTTCTAAATGGAAATATGGAACAACCGCAATAATATGATCGAAAATATCAGCCATAATCACTTCATATTCGTTCCAAACCGTTGTATTTGTAAACATAAATAACTCAATTGGCAAACCGTGTTCGGTTGGTTGAAGTTGCCGAACCTCGAACATCAAATCTGTTCTAATTTTTGGACTATTATAGGTATATGTCTTGATATATTGTCGAAAAAGACCAATATTTGTCATTCGTCTTCCATTCGCCAAAATCGTTGGATCAACTTTATTCGATACATTATATTGATTGATTTCATTCGTTCTATCCACAATAAAATCGTGTAACATGCGGATTTTTTTTAATTCTTCAATTTCTTCTTCTGTCAAAAATCGAATCGAATTCATTTTAATATTTATCGAACGTTTAATGCGGCGTCCACCAGCATTTTGCATACCGCGATAATTACGAAACGAATCTGAAACCAAGGCATACGTCGGAATTGTTGTAATTGTTTTATCAAAATTCTGAACTTTTACCGTTCCTAAATTAATCTCGGTAACATTTCCGTCTGCGCCATATTTTGTCATTTCAATCCAATCTCCAACGCGCACCATATCATTCATCGAAACCTGAATACTCGCCACAAAACCTAATATTGAATCTTTAAAAACCAACATCAAAACCGCCGAAGCCGCTCCCAAAGAAACCAAAAATGTAATAGGCGATTTTCCTGTCGCAATCGAAAAAATTAGAATTCCGCAAACAAAGAAAACTAAAATATTCATCACTTGCAGATAACTATCAATTGGTTTATCTGAAAAAGATTTATTACCTCGAAGAAAATCCCTGAACGATTTAAAAATTGCATTAAACAACAATCCAACAGCAATTACCAATGCAACATCTGTAATTTGCATCGCAATTTTGATCCAATTCGGAAATCCTTTGAAAATAAGTGGAATTGCTTCTTTGGCGACAATTACTGGAACAATATGTGTCGCGAATTGTAAAACCCTGTTCTTGATCAATAAATCATCAATCTTGGTTTTACTTTTTGCAATAAAGTTGGTTAAAACGAGTAGTAACACTTTTCGTAATAAAAAATCGATCGCATACAATATAATAACTAACAAAATTGATAGAATAATTGTTGTCATTATTGTGGTAGAATAACTCGATAATCCCAATTTAGCAATCATTTCGAGCATTGAGCGATACACATCGCTTTGAATATTTTCGTCTAAAAGTTCCATCTGAATAAAAACTAATACAACAAAAATAAGTTTATCCTTTTCATAATTTACAACAACTGATAAATTACATTGAAATTTGTTGGTTTCTTAATTTATCTTGGTTCAAAACAATGAAAAGATTATATTTGTTAGATTAATCTAACTTATTTATTAAAATTAATGTTTTCAAACCCGTTGATATTT
Organism: Empedobacter sp. UBA7494; assembly: GCF_002478465.1. Taxonomy (NCBI): domain Bacteria; kingdom Pseudomonadati; phylum Bacteroidota; class Flavobacteriia; order Flavobacteriales; family Weeksellaceae; genus Empedobacter; species Empedobacter sp. UBA7494. Next base: position 7,495 of record NZ_DLOC01000097.1, on the reverse strand, counting down.
GCTTTTAGTTTAACCTTTCTTGCCGGAATTAGTACTGGAATTGGAAGCCTTTTGTGTTTATTGTACAAAAAATTCAATCCAAAATTCTTAGGCGTAATGTTAGGAATTTCTGCTGGCGTAATGCTTTATGTCTCTTTTGTAGAAATTTTGACCAAAGCAAAATTATCTTTATCAACAGTTTTTGGAGAAAAATTAGGTTACACATATACTTTATTGGGATTTTTTACTGGAATTTTAATCATTATTTTAATCGATAAAATATTACCTCATCATCATTGCGAAGAAAATAAAACAGAAACAAACGATCAGAAATTATTGCGTTTGGGATTATTTTCAGCTTTAGCTTTATCGATTCATAATTTCCCTGAAGGATTAGCAACTTTTTTGTCCGCTTTAGAAAATCCAACTTACGGAATTTCTATTGCATCAGCTATTGCTATTCATAATATTCCAGAAGGAATTGCCGTTGCTATTCCAATCTATTACGCTACAAAGAATAGAAAAAAAGCATTTCTATATTCTTTTTTATCAGGATTAACAGAACCGATTGGCGCATTAATTGGCTATTTTGTGTTGTTACAATTTTTTGATGAATCAATTTTTGGAGCAATCTTCGCGAGTGTCGCAGGTATGATGGTTTATATTTCGATTAATGAATTAATTCCGACCGCTAACGAATACGCTGGAAAAAAATTATCAACTTACGGAATTGTAATCGGAATGTTTGTAATGGCGGTTAGTCTTGTACTTTTTATGTAAAAACAAAAAAACTTCCCAATGAGAGAAGTTTTTGTATGAATTTATATTTAAAATTTTAAGTTGTCTGAGGTAATTCTCTCGTTAACCAACCACTTCTTCCTGCTGTTACAATGGCATAAGGCGTAATCCAAAAAAGCGTGAACATATAGAAAATACTATAAACGTATGCTAATAGCGCTTCGTTAAAATTGTATTTTTTCGCATAAAAAATCATCTGAATACTTGAAAAAACTAAAACGCCAGACAATGTACTTGTGATGAATAAAATTGGATGAGTTGCGACAAAAAATATTAAAATTAAAAATAATGGAATTGCCATGATTAATTTTACCCATTGCATCATCAGAATTATACGAGTTCCTGCTGTAGAACCTTCTCTAAAGTTGGTGAAAGCAAATTTTGTCATCATAATATTCTCACGAACATTACTTCTTTCCCAACGAATAAACATTTTGTACAAATTCTTATAACGTTCTGGAGTATTGGTATAAACCATTGCATTTTTCTGAAAATAGACATGTTTACCTTGTTTCAAAATCATATTTGTCAAAGCTCTATCCTCACCGATTGTACTTGGTTGCCCTAAAAAAGATTGATTTATCCATTCTTCCAAACAATTATGTACAACATCTTTTCTGTAAGCCGCTAACGCTCCAGGTGTACAAAATACAGAACCTAACGCACTTTGAGCAGATCGAACAAACTCAAAACTGAATGTAAAACTAACACTCAACATTTTAGGAATCAAACCTTTTTCTTTATTCAATACACGAACATTACCAGCGACAGCACCACAATTTTCATTCACTACAAAAGGACTTACCAAGTTTCTAAGCGTAGATTCATCAACAATAGAATCACTATCAACCGTCACAAAAACATCACCTTTTCCAATTTTGAAACCTTTATATAATGCATGACGTTTTCCCATATTTTTTGGCTGTTGAAAAAGTGTAACGCGATCGCCTAAAACTTTCTTCGCTTCAAGAAGCCATTTCCATGTATCATCTTTACTCCCATCATCAACGGCTAAGATCTCTAATTTTTCGGGTGGATAATTACTATCAGCCAAACTCAACAAAGTATCATATACTAATTTTCCTTCATTATATGCCGGAACAATAATGGTACAAGTTGGTAAATCTGCATCAGCAACATTTTTGACCGGTTTATATTTTATGAATAAATAGCCTAAATAAAAAAGGAAGGAAGTTTTAACAATAAGAAGTGCCAATCCAAGGCTATAAATAATAACACCCCACCAGGTAGATAATTTTGTGCTGTGCCATTGTAGAAATTCATTTTGGTAAATAAACAAAAAAAGAATAGAAGTTAGCATAATCACAAAAGTTGTAGCAATAACTAGATAATCTTTCTTTGTAAGGCAGTTTTTAGAAATTCTCTCTATGAATTTATTTCGTAAAGACTTTTTTTCTTGTTCATCCGATCGAATAACCTTTAACACTGTCTTATGCTCCGTGGTGGATAACAACGTCGTGTTTGCCAGATTGTTTTTTGAATCTATAGTAGTCATCTGAGTAATTTTAAAGTTTTAATTAAAAACTGAATAAAATGACAACTACTATGCCACCTAACGTTAATATAAAACTCAAGAAGTTAAATCTTTATTAAAAATTAAACACTTATAAACGACTGATTCTTAATAAAATTTCAATATGTATTCTACTTAAAAATTAGGCGTATAGTATGTTACATTTTAATCTGATTTCTTAATAAAAACAAAAAAACTTCCCGAAAAGAGAAGTAATTTTGAGAAATGATATAAATTAACACATGAGGATTTTGTTACTGCAAATGTATGCAGCAAATAAAACTCAAAGCTTAACAGAATATCAATAGATTGTTAAGCGAAGATTAAATAGAAAGATTATGAAAAATATAGTTTTACTTTTTTGCTTTACTATAATTTATAGTTGTTCGTCGTCTTCAGATTTTCACAACATAAATGATCCTATTGAAGATGGAAAGTATTGTGCAAATATCAAGGATAAACGAATAAGTCAACAAAGACATATCAATTAACCATAACAGCGAAAAATAATTATTTACAGAAAATTGATTGGCCAAATGGTGGATGGCTGGATAATACGCATTACAAACTTCCTGAGTTTTATGAAAACGAAGCTACTTTTACAGATGATAGAGCTCGAAAATTTGAAGTAAAAATTATACAAAAAGGAGAATGTAAATAAAAAAGCTCGAAACTAATGTTTCGAGCTTTTGCTTAGTACTCGGAGTGGGAATCGAACCCACACTCCAAAGGAACACGAGTTTGAGTCGTGCGCGTCTACCAATTCCGCCATCCGAGCCTTTATGGACTGCAAATATAATGTTAGTTTATTTATTTTTCCAACTATTTTTTAAACTTTTTACAGAATTATTTCTAACGTATCGTAAGCCAAATGTTTACCTTTTGGTAATTTTTCCTCTACTTCATCATGAAATCCCAAATGATGCGAAATATGTGTAAAATAAGTCTGCTTTGCACCTATCAAATCCGAGTATCGTATTGCTTCATCTAATAATATATGCGAAAAATGTTCTTGTTCTACTCGTAGTGCACTAATGATTAAAACTTCTACTCCTCGTAATTTTTCAAGCGATTCTGTTGGGATCGTTTTTACATCCGTTAAATAAGCAACTTTATCATCAATCAAATAGCCCAAAATAGGCAAAGGTCCGTGCAAAACTTTAATTGGTTCAATCGTAAATCCAGCAACCGAAAATTTATCTTCTTCTATAACATTCTCAATCACCGTTGGCACTCCAGGATATTTATGTTCAGCAAACATATATGGAAATCGATTATGTAATTCATCCAAAACTCTCTTCAAACCATAGACATTCATATCTTCTCCCGATTTGAAAACCAACGGACGAATATCATCCAATCCTAAGACATGATCATTATGTTCGTGTGTATATAATATTCCATCTAACCTTTGCGCATTATAACGCAACATTTGTTGTCTAAAATCTGGTCCACTATCTATCGTAACAACCTTTCCATCCTTTTCTAACAACAAAGAAGAACGCAAACGTTTATCTTTTTGATTTGTTGACAAACATACTGGATGATCGCTACCAATAATCGGAATTCCTTGTGAAGTCCCAGTTCCTAAAAAATGTATTTTTATATTTGATTTAGCCATAATGATTTGGTAAATTTACCACAAACTATTTGAAATTAAAATATGGCATTAGAACAAGTTCTTACTCCTAAACAAAAAGCTTTAGAGATCAATTTGAATCCGAAAATATACGGTTCTTTTGCAGAAATTGGAGCAGGTCAAGAGACCGTTCGTTTTTTTTATCGCGCAGGTGCTGCTTCGGGTACTGTTGCAAAAGCGATGAGTGCTTATGACAAAGAAATGTCCGATTCGATATATGGTGTAGAAGAAAATCGTCGTTATGTGACACAAGCTCGCCTTAAAAAAATGCTGGATCATGAGATGGAATTGATGAAAGAGCGTTTAATCCATGATCACTACAAAGAAAAAGCATTTTTTACGTACGCAAATACAGTAACAACAATTGATTATTCGAAGAAAAATGAAGGTCAAGGTTGGATTGGTTTACGCTTCAAATTGAATGCAGAAGAAGAAAAAGCAAACGAGATTATTTTTCACGTAAAATTCAAAGAAAATACGGCTCAATTGCAACAAGAAACTTTAGGTGTTTTGGGTGTTAATTTGATTTATGGTGCTTATTATTACTACGATAATCCTCGAAAATTAATCAAATCTTTGTACGATACGTTGGATAAAGATCAGTTAGAAATTGACATGATTAACTTTCGTGGTCCACAATTCAAATATGTTGATAATCGTTTAATGTCGCTTCAATTGGTTAAAAATGGAATGACTGATGTTGCGGTTTTCAATCCACAAGGAAAAAATATTTTACCTGCAGATTTATTATACAAGAAAAATATCTTTGCTGTTCGTGGTTCTTTCCGTCCTTTTATGAACGTCAATATGGATATGTTCAAAGGTGGTTTAGAAATTTTCAAACAGGAAGATGATGTTCGAACAGATAATACCGAAATTTTATTCGAGATTACGCTTTCTAACTTGATTGCTTCTGGTTTTGAAGGCGAATTGAATGAACGTGATTTCTTAGATCGGGCTGATATTATTGGTAGTTTAGGTTACAATGTAATCATTTCTAACTTTTCTGAATATTATAAATTGGTTGATTATTTCTCAAAATTTACTCGAAATCAAACCAAAGTTGGTTTAGCAATGGGTGTTAATAATTTAGTCGAAATTTTCAATGAGCAATATTATGCCGATTTACCAGGCGGAATTATGGAAGCTTTCGGAAAATTATTCAAGAAAAATGTAAAAGTTTATCTGTATCCATATTTAGACAAAGAAAAAGATATTTTGTTGACGTCGAAAAATCTACAAGTAAGTGATAGTGTGCACGAATTGTACAAATATTTCTTGTATAACGGAAGAATTCAAGATATTTTGAATTACAATAGAGGTTATTTAGATTCTTATTCGCGCCGAATTTTAGAAAAAATTGCTAACGCTGAACAAGATTGGGAAAATGAATGTCCAGAAGGTGTTGCTGATATTATTAAAGATCGTGGAATGTTTGGCTATAAATTGAAGTATATTTTGGAGTAATTTATGATGCCAATCTAAACTCGTTTCAAATTCTCATCATAAACAATATGCGATGTTGAAATAAATTCAACATGAAAAACCACTTCTGCAGAAGTGGTTTTTTATTTTTATTCTAAATATCTCTTCTTTTCTAAGATAAAGTCTTTAATATTATCATTTCTTTTAATACTAATATTTATTTTTGATTTATTCTTTAAAATATCGTTCTGAAAATATTTACAAATATTTTCTTTACTCAAATTAGTAAAATCCATTTCTTCAATACTAAGAATTTCATCACCTAACTCAAGATTACCTTCATCTTCAAATAATAGTTTAATATATGGTTTATTATTTTCAAATGAATAGCCAAAACCAAAAGAATCTAAAGATTTTTTATTAAAATCTATTGGTTCGTTTTTTAAATAAATGTACTTGTTGCTCCAATCTATTATTACTCCAAAATTTTCTAAAAACTTATTTCCAATTAAGTTTTTTTCTCCAGACATAAAAATATGATCACTAAAAACTTTTTTTCCAATCTCAAAAGTATCTAATTTAAAATAATAGTTTTCGGATATTTTACTTTTATTAAAAGCACCGATTGATGAAATACCTTTTACATTAACTTTTTGAGAATCTTTTACTGATATTAAATTTCTATCAATAGAAAAGCCTCCGTTAGAACCTGTGTCTAATTTAAAGTTGAAAACATGATTTTTTATTGTTATTGGAAGTAATGGTGTATTTTGTCCATCTGTTGAAAAAGGAATTTTTAAAAAATACGTTGATAAATCAAAATTATTTAAATCTTCTGTTATAGTAATATTTCTTTTTAAATAGTCAATATTCCAAAGTGCTAAAGCCATTAAATTTTCCCCTATAATTCCATCAATATTTAGACAATCAAATTCAAAACCTTTAAAATCATAAATATGTGCTTCTATATTATAAAAAGAGGATTTTCCTATTTTAATTTCTGAAACAAAGGTATTATTAATGATTTCACGATTGTTTTGTGAGTCCCTTATACTAGATGAAGATTGTACTTTTAAATTTAAATCTTTCTGAATTGACGTTGAAATAAATGTCAACGCTCCAGTATGTACCAAAAAATTATACTCTTTATTATTAATCGAAACTTTTATAAAAGGTAAATTATTTATGTATTCTAAATTTACTAAATCAATTGATTGATTCATTTTAAGAAATGATTTTTTAGTTTGAGCTAAAAGCATTGTGCTAAAAAAGATTAATATCAATGGAAAATATTTCATTTTGTTTTATTTAAAGACTCAAAGTAATCTGAAAAGTTACAAAAAAAGCTCCGAGTTTCCTCAGAGCTTAAAAATCATTATATAAAAATTCTTTCGAATTAATCTTAATCTTCTAATAAATCAGCTGGATCATCAACAGAAACTTCACCCGTAACAGGTTCACCTTTAATTAAAGCAACAATTTTAGCTTCAATTTCTTCTGCCAATTCAGGATTATCTTTCAATACTTCTTTTACAGCATCGCGACCTTGTCCTAATTTGCTATCGTTGTATGAATACCAAGAACCAGATTTGTTTACAATTCCTTTCTCAACACCCATATCCAAAATTTCTCCAACTTTAGAAATTCCTTCACCGTACATAATATCAAATTCTGCTTGACGGAATGGAGGAGCAACTTTATTTTTAACCACTTTTACTTTCGAGTGATTTCCGATTACCTCATCTCCATTTTTGATTTGAGTAGAACGACGGATATCTAAACGTACAGATGCATAGAATTTTAAGGCATTACCACCAGTTGTTGTTTCTGGATTACCAAACATAACACCAATTTTTTCACGTAATTGGTTAATGAAAATCGCTGTACATTTCGTTTTATTAATTGTTCCTGTCAATTTACGTAAAGCTTGAGACATCAAACGCGCTTGTAATCCCATACGAGAATCTCCCATTTCACCTTCAATCTCCGCTTTTGGAGTAAGTGCCGCAACAGAGTCAATTACGATAATATCTATCGCTCCCGAACGAATTAAGTTATCTGCAATTTCTAATGCTTGCTCACCATTATCTGGTTGAGAAATAATTAAGTTTTCTACATCA
>NZ_DLOC01000095.1:0-39160 GCF_002478465.1 Empedobacter sp. UBA7494 | reverse complement strand
TCTTTCATAACTCAATTCTACCGCTCGTAATTTAAATGAAGCATCGTAATGATTTTTTATTCCTTTCATAATTGTAAGATAAGTATTATATACCTTTTCTTACACTGGAACTTTCGTTAGGATATCCACCTGAAACAACTACACCTAATTTCTTGTTGAAGAATCTATTTCCATATAAAAAAGACGAATTGTACAAGCCTTTTTCGCGAATTGGTGCATAACCACCAGAAGCCGTTATAGAAATACGCTCTTTATTTGGAACAGCACGTGTAATCAGATTTACAGCTCCACCAATTGCGTCTGCATCCATATCTGGTGTCAAAGTTTTGTTCACTTCTATAGATGAAATCATTTCCGCAGGAATTAAATCCATTTGTACATTTCGGTTATCACCTTCGGCAGATGGAATGCGATCTCCATTTAACATGACCGAATTTAATTCGGGTGATAAACCTCTAATGATAATGTTTCTAGCTTCACCTTGATCGTTTTGCATTGTAACTCCAGTGACACGTTTTAACGCATCTCCGATGTTAGAATCGGGAAAACGACCAACTTGATCTGAAGAAATAATATTGGTAATATTTCCGTTATTTTTTTGTTGATTCAATGCTTTTGCTTGCCCTTTTAAATAATCTCCAACTAAAACAACTTCATTTAGTTCGTTGTAACCTGCGTTTAGAGAAAAATCAATAACTGCTGTTTTATTTTCGGTAACTTCTATTTGTTTTGAGATGGTTTCGTATCCTAAATAATCAATATAAATGGTATAAATACCAGGTGTAAGATTTAGAAATTGATAATTACCATTTTGGTCAGATACAGTATATTTATTGGAATTCTCGATGCGAATTGTAGCTCATGGTAACGAAAATTGATCGTTAGAATCTACAACTTTTCCTGAGATAACACCGCTTTGAGCCAAAACGAATGGACCTAGAATGAATAAGGAGAGTTTTAAAAGATGTTTCATTAGAAATTAATTTCGTCAAAAATACATTTGCTATATTTCCTAATTGTTAAATATTTATTAAGAAATATTTAACAATTATAAAATTACTTCAATGATTAGTATGTAATTTGATATTTAATCTAGCTTTTTACTAATTTTAGATGCGTAGTAATTGTTACTTTTGCATGAAATAAAACTTCTGATGTCGATTGCTGAATATTTAAAATTCAATCAAAAAATAAATTATAAAAACGAAATATTAGCCGGCTTAACTGTTGCTATGACAATGATTCCTGAATCGCTTTCGTTTGCAATTTTAGCTGGTTTATCACCTTTAATAGGTTTATATGGTGCATTTATCATGGGAATTGTAACGGCGGTTTTTGGAGGAAGACCAGCGATGGTTGCGGGTGGAGCAGGTGCTACCGTTATTACTTTAATCGCGTTGAATGCAACGTATGGTGAGCAATATATTTTTGCTGCGGTTGCTTTAGCAGGAGTTTTCCAGATAGTAATTGGTGTTTTCAAATTAGGAAGATTTGTTCGTTTAATTCCTCAACCTGTTATGTATGGCTTTCTAAATGGTTTGGCTGTTGTTATTTTTATGTCACAAATAGAACAATTCAAATCAACTACGAATGGAATAACGAGTTGGTTGAGTGGTACACCTTTTTATACGATGGCTGGATTGACGCTAATTACGGTTCTGATAGTTTATTTCTTTCCGAAATTAACGAAAATTATTCCAGCTTCTTTGGTTGCAATTCTTGTGACTTTTCTATTGGTAATTGGATTTCATATTGATACAAAGACTGTTGGTGATATTGCGAGTATAAAAGGAGAATTGCCAAGTTTTCATATTCCGAGTGTTCCGTTTACGTTAGAAACCTTGAAAATTATTTTGCCTTATTCGATTATTATGGGTTCGGTTGGGTTAATTGAAACTTTGCTAACGCTTACTTTGGTGGATGAGGTGACAGAAACAAAAGGTTCGTCGAATAAAGAATGTTTGGCGCAAGGTGCTGCAAATATTACAAATGGTTTTTTCGGTGGAATGGGAGGTTGTGCAATGATTGCTCAGACGTTTGTTAATTTAGATGCAGGTTCTCGTTCGAGATTAGGACCAGCAATTGGTGCAATTACAATCTTGATTATTATTCTAATTGGTGCTCCAGTGATTGAGAAAATTCCGATGGCAGCACTTGTTGGTGTAATGATGATGGTTGCGATTTCGACTTTTAAGTGGGGATTTTTTAAATTGATAACTAAAATGCCAAAATCGGATGTGTTTGTGAGTATTTTGGTGGCGATTATCACGATTGTGTTGCATAACCTTGCTTTAGCTGTTTTTGTTGGTGTTATCGTTTCAGCTTTGGTTTTTGCTTGGGATAATGCAAAACGTATTCGTGCACGAAAATCTATTGATGAGAATGGACGAAAAATATATGAGATTTATGGACCTCTTTTCTTTGGTTCAACTTCAACTTTTTTAGAAAAATTTGAAATTAATTCTGACCCAAAAGAAATTATTATAAATTTGAAAGAGAGTAGAATAGTTGATATGAGTGCAATCGAAGCTTTAAATATTATTACATCTAAATATGCACAACAAGATAAAATTGTAATTTTGCGACATTTGAGTAAAGATTCAATCCGATTATTAGAAAATGCTAAAAGCGTTATCGAAGTTAATATCGAAGAAGATCCGACTTATAATGTGATGCCAGAATAGATAAAAAATCAGCTTTTTAGAAGCTGACTTTTTTTATAAATATCGTTCATTAATTACATTCATATGATGGATGGAATGACCAGCCATTACATAACCGATTTTCTCAACAGAATACTCTCGATTACCAACTTTTCCTATTTTGTTTAAAGTTTCATCATTAAAAGATTCAAACTGAAAGTAAGTTGCTTTCATCAAATTAGTCCATTCTTTTATTAATTCTTCGGGCTTTCTTTCATTTGCATTTGAAGTCAATACATAGGCGTTTTCATCGAAGAAATTTAATGTTTGTGAATCTTCTCTCGCAATATGTTGTGCACGATAGGAAAAAATACGTTCGCAATCTATACAATGTTGTATCATTTCTTTGATGGTCCATTTACCTTCTGCATAGGCATAATCCCATTTATCTAATTCTGTTACAATTATTAATGTTTTCTTGATGTCAGCAATACGTGTTTGTAAAGCATCTACAACTTCTATTCCATCGTAAATAGAAGTATAATTATAATTGTCGTCGTTTATTGTATTCATTTTTCAGTAATTTTTTACAATTTAAGGATAATTTGATGGAGTTATTTTAAGTATTTGTTAAAAATAAACCTTCATTTTTTTGAATTTATTTCCGATTTTAATAAAAAAATACGATTCTTTTAGAAATTTAGAATCTAGTATCTGATAAATTTATTTTCCTGAAAATCGTTGCTAAGTTTGAGTTGGAAAGTAATTTTAAAAACATAGAATATAAGCACATGATTTCTAACTTATCATACTCAAGTGGGGCATCACAATATCCTCTTTTAGGAGAAACGATTGGCGAAAATTTACGAAATACAGTTGCAAAATATCCGCAGCAAGAGGCTTTGGTTTGCGTTGATCAAAATTATAGAGCGACGTACACAGAGTTTTATTCACAAACTGAACAAATTGCAAAATCATTGATTGCTATTGGTTTGCAAAAAGGTGATCGCGTAGGTATTTGGGCGCCAAATCGTGCAGAATGGACGTTGTTACAATATGCAACGGCTCGTGTGGGAATGATTTTGGTTAATTTGAATCCTGCTTATCGCGAAAATGAACTCGAGTTTGTATTAAATCAAGCAGAAATTTCGGCTGTTTTTGCTGCTTTAAGTTTCAAAACAAGTGAATATAAAGTGATGTTGAACAATGTAAAAGAGAATTCGAAATCACTAAAACATATCATCATTTTTGAAGAAAATTGGGATGATTTCTTGATTAAAGGAGAAGAAATTTCGACTTCAGAAGTGCATCAAATAGAGCAAGCTGTTCAGTTTGATGACGCTGTAAATATTCAATATACATCTGGTACAACTGGCTTTCCAAAAGGAGTAACGCTAACACATCATAATTTATTGAACAATGGATTTTTTATCGGTGTTCGATTAAATTATACACATCGTGATCGTGTTTGTATTCCTGTTCCGTTTTATCATTGTTTTGGAATGGTAATTGGTAATATGGCGTGTACTTCGCATGGCGCTTGTATGGTAATTCCTTCGGATAGTTTTGATCCTGCAAAGACTTTAAATGCAGTCGAAATGGAAAAGTGTACATCACTTTATGGAGTTCCGACGATGTTTATTGCGGAATTAGAATTACCAAATTTTGATCGTTTCGATTTAACATCTTTGAGAACTGGTGTAATGGCTGGTTCGCCTTGTCCGATTGAAATTATGAAGAAAGTGCAAGCTAAAATGAATATGAAAGAAGTTTCGATTTGTTATGGGATGACAGAAACTTCGCCAGTTTCTACACAAACTATTATCGGAACACCTTTAGAAAAGCAAGTTTCGACGGTTGGAACAGTTCAAGATCATTTAGAAATTAAGATTATTGATCCGCAAACAGGAGATATTTTACCTCGTGGAATTGCTGATGAATTTTGTACAAGAGGTTATTCCGTCATGCAAAAATATTGGAACAATCCGGAAGCGACATCACAAGTTATTGATGAGAATAATTGGTTGCATACCGGTGATTTAGCGACAATGGATGTTGATGGTTACATTAATATTACTGGACGCATTAAAGATATTATCATTAGAGGAGGAGAAAATATTTCACCAAAAGAGATTGAAGATTTTTTGTACGAACATGAATCAATTTCTGATGTTCAAATTATTGGTGTTCCAAGTATCAAATACGGAGAAGAGGTAATGGCTTGGGTGAAAGTGAAAGATGGTATTACTATAACCGAAGACGAATTGAAGGCTTATTGTTTATCCATCGCTCATTTCAAACGTCCTAAATATTGGAAATTTGTACAAGAATTTCCAATGACTATTTCAGGAAAAATTCGAAAAATAGAAATGAGAGAAGTTTCTATTAAAGAATTAGGTTTAGAAAATGCACGAAAAGTTAAAACATCTTAAAAAAAGTATTAAAATCTATATCAAAAGTAGACTCAAAAATAATAATTTCAATTATCTTTGAGTCTATTTTAATTTTACAAAAATAAACGATCTAAACGATGTCAAATATCTTATTAATCGAAGATGAACAGGCAATCCGCAACGTTTTGAAAAGCATTTTAATGGATGAAAACCCAAAATGGAATGTGGATGAAGCTGAAAACGGAGCTGTTGGGCTTGAAAAAATAAAAGAAAAAGAATACGACTTAATTATAAGTGATATAAAAATGCCATTGAAAGATGGGATGGAAGTTTTATCGGAAGCGATGGAATATAATCCTGATTTAACAATGGTGATGATAACGGGGCACGGAGATGTTGATTTGGCTGTAGATGCGATCAAAAAAGGTGCGTACGATTTTATTTCAAAACCACCAGATCTTAATAAATTATTGACGACTGTTCGCAATGCTTTAGACCGTAAATCGTTAATCTCTTCGAACAAAGAATTGAAGAAAGAAAATAAAGCATTAAAGAAAAAATTTGCGAAGAAATATGAAATGATTGGTGATGCTCCTGCAATTGCAGAAGTGAAACAAATCATAGATAAAGTGGCTGCTACAGACGCTCGTGTATTGATTCTTGGTCCAAATGGAACAGGAAAAGAGTTGGTTGCTCATCATTTGCACGAAAAAAGTGATCGTAATGTAAAACCTTTGGTTGAAGTAAACTGTGCGGCAATTCCAGCTGAATTAATCGAAAGTGAATTATTTGGTCACGTGAAAGGATCGTTTACTGGAGCCGTTAAAGACAAACAAGGTAAGTTTGAATTGGCTAACGAAGGAACAATTTTCTTAGACGAAATAGGGGATATGAGTCTTTCTGCTCAAGCAAAAGTTTTGCGCGCGCTACAAGAAGGAAAAGTTTCTCCAGTTGGTTCTGAGAAAGAAATTAATGTGAATGTTCGTGTGATTGCAGCAACAAATAAAGACTTACGAAAAGAGATTGAAGAAGGTCGTTTTCGTGAAGATTTATATCATCGTTTAGCGGTAATTATTATTAATGTTCCGGCGCTTAATGATCGTAAGGATGATATTCCTGCTTTGGTTGAACATTTTATTACAGATACGACAAGTCAAAAATCTTTTGATAATTCAGCTTATGAAGCTTTGAAAGAATTAGATTGGTCAGGAAATATTCGTGAGTTAAGAAATGTTGTTGAACGTTTATTGATTTTGGGCGACAATCCAATTTCGAGAAAAGATGTTGAACAATTCGTGAAAAAATAATTCATCTCAGATGAAAAAGATTTTCTTTTTGCTATTTATCGGTCAACTCTTTTTATTTTCATGTAAAAAGGATAATGTAGAAGTGGATAAAAGTTCGGATGGTTTGTCGCATGAAGATGTATTGTCTTTAGAGAAAAATTCTGTTTTTACGAGCGAAACGCTTATTTACAAAGGAGTTTTTGAAGGAAAATATTTTGGAGATAAAATCGTTTTGAAATTAGCAGATGACAAATTTACTGCTGAATACAAAGGTCAATCTTATAACGGAGAATTATTTAAAAAAGATGATGGATCGTTGATGGAGATTGATTCAAAAAAGAAAAAATTACCTTTTCAATTTTTACGTTGGTCGGACAATTCGGAGATTATGATTCTCAATGAAGATGGAATGGCTGATGATAATGGTGAAAATTATTTAACAAGAATTTCAGACAAATGAAAATAAAATTTACGTGGATTTTAAGTCTTATTGCAATTACTTTTTTAGTAAGTTGTAATTCTTCTTCAGCCAGTAAAAATGATGAATTAGGAAAACGTTTTTTCGAAAATTATTCATCTCGAAAAGATTACAAAAAAATGTTATCTTTTTACAATGATAGTTTGGTGTATGAAAATGTGGAACAATATTCGGGAGGTTCTACGGTAGATCCACGTTATTTATTGAATGATATTATTCGTTGGAGTGATCAAACGATGCAATATGAAAATAATAAATTATTGAAAGTAAATGAATTATTTTCTAACGATTCGATAATTATTGCAAACGGAGAATTTTCGCCTTATACCTATAATGGAATGAAGTTTCCGGCGATGAAATTCACGACATATTTGTATTTAGATCAAAATTCGAAAATCAAAAAACAAGTCGATTGGTTTAATTATCCAATTGAGGATATTATAGAGTTGTATCAATTGCAACAAGGTCAAGACAAAATAAAATTAGATAAACAATAGTTTTTAGTAAATCCAGTTAGAGTTTTTTAACTGGATTTTTTTATTTTTAGATATGATAAGAATTGCCGTAGAAAATGATATTCCTGAACTGAAAAGAATGATGATAAAATTGTTACAACATCATCAATAGTTTAATGCATTGTATCAAATAGATTTGACCTACAAACATGATATTGATGATTTTTTCAAGGGAGTTTTACAACAAGAAAACATAAAAGTATTTGTAGCCTAAATAGAAAGTCATTTAGCTGGATATATTATTTGTTCCAAACATCTTTGTCCGAAATACTTTGTGATTAAATCAAAAGGAAGAATAGATTCGTTGTATGTTGATGCAAATTATCGCAATCAAAACATCGCTTCTAAATTGGTTGAAGAAGCGATAAATTTCTTGAACGATCAAGCATATATTGAATTAGAATTTACAGCTGAGAATCTGTCAGCAAAAGGTTTTTGGTTGAAAAATGGTTTTGAGATTTTGAATCATCAATGTATTTTGAAATTGAATTAATATCAAAAAAAAGCTCCAAAATAGGAGCCTTTAATTTATTGTTCAGAATTGAAATAGACTTTATAATAATACATTTTCTTTTCTTCGTCAAAACCACGTTCCAAATATTCTTCGGCTGCATCAGGATTTGTCAAATCTAATTTTATGTTAATCTTTGTATCTAATTTAATTTCACTTTTAATTTTCTTAGATTCTTTCATCAAAGTTGGAACTGAAACTTCGAAAGCTTCCACAAATTCAACACGATTATTTTCGCTATAATCTTTCTTATATTCTTTGAATTCGTCAATAATTTCGAAAGGTTTCAAAACTTGATCTTCAAAAATTTCATTCGTTACAACTTCATTCGAATTCAGCACATTTATCGAATTTGAGATAAATTCTGCTTGTTGTTTTTTGTCTGTTTTATCCAAAAGAAAATCATTCGAGAAATCTGTAATCAACTCCATATATTTCTTCGTATGGTAATTGTTATCCTTAATCAAATCAATTTCCAAGAAATTTTTCTTCCAATATTCTGACTCCACATTTTTATCATCGATAGAGTAGACACGGAAACCTTCGTCACGATAAGCATCAAGAATAAGACAGGCTTTGTCGATTCCTTCTAGCTTATAACCTTTCCAAATGTTGTAATCTAAACCACGTGATTCGTCAAAACGCAAGAATTTCTTCTTATTCTCTAATTTATAAATTCCAATTCCACGACAAGGAATTCCGTCGAACATCATATTTTCGAAAAGCGCAATAAAAACTTCACCACTTTTGATCTGCGGATGCAATGATTTCTCGTATAAATGACTTAAAACTTCTTGCGAAAAATCGATAAAATCTATTTCTTCATCAAACATTTGTTTGCATTGATTGTACAAAACATTAAATTCTAATTTTTCTGTATAATGCGTGAAACGATTAATTTCGAGTGTTTTTTTGAATGGACTTAATAAGAAAGGAACCAATTGTTCTTCCTTAGATTCATCGTATTCTAGTGTTTTATCGGCAAAAATGTTAGCTTCTTCTCGAACTTTATGTCCAACTTTTTGTAAACTAATAAAGGCGATGTAAGCATTTTTAACGTCAATCATTTTATATAATTTCTTAAAAACAAAAGTAATCAATTCAGAAATCAATACAAACGATGTCAGGAATAAAAATATTTAACAAAATTGTCAAACAAAATTGTTAATACAATTCATTGAATTTGAATGGATTATAAATTATTTTGATTATTATAACATTTTCTATGGTTTAAACTTATAATTATGGCACGGAAATAGTATTAGGAGAAATGTCTTAATTTATTAAAAAGTTAGGTGATGAAAAATATTAAATTTACACTTTTAGGAGTAGCTTTTACAGCCATGTTAGCTGTTGGTGTAAATGCTCAAGATAGAGGTCAAAGAGGTGGTGAGAGAAGTTCTTCTTTAAGAGAAGCAACTTCAAGAAGTAAAGGGAATGGACGCTCTGAAATGGCTAGAACAGAAAATAGAACTAGTCGTATTGAAGGAAATAGAACAGAAAGAATAGGTCGTGGAAATTCTACGAATGAATCTTGGAAAAATTCTACAAATAGAACTGAACGTGAAACGAGTACACGTATAGATAGAAATAATACAGCGATTGTAAGTAGTAGATCAAGTTCTAATAAAGATTGGAATAATAGTGGAAATAACAGAGAAAATAACCAAGGTAATCAAGGTAATAGATCTGAGAGTTTAAAAAACAGAGATTTCTACAACAATCCAGTTCGTATAAATTCTAGCTCATACAACAGAGGAAACCGACCAGTTTCTAATGTGAATGTAAGAAACTATAACAAGTATTCGTATAACAGTTATAATTTCTACGGAAACAATGGTATTTACTATCGTCCTTATAACAGTGGATATGTGAGATATATGCCATATGTAGGATTTAGAATTAATATTTTACCAGTAGGTTATGTAACAATTAATATTGGTAATAGAAATCCATATTATTTCTACGAAGGAGTTTATTACAGCCCTAATAGAAATTATTATGAAGTAGTTCAAGCTCCTCTAGGTGCTATCGTATATGCGTTACCAGCAGGATATGAAAGAGTAGATTATGGAGGCGAGTATCTGTATGAATTTGGAGGTGTTTTATACCAAAAAATTTACAACAGAGGAACAAGAGCTTATCAAGTAGTAGGTTATTTAGATTAGTATAGGTTTTAGTAGTTAAGTAAAAGCCCAAACAGATTATCTGTTTGGGCTTTTCATTTGTAGCGAAGAGCAGAATCGAACTGCCGACCTCAGGGTTATGAATCCTGCGCTCTAACCATCTGAGCTACCTCGCCTAAATTTTAATTTTTGCAAAGGTAATTTTTTTTTGATTTTATAACAAAACTTATTTTGATTTTCTTTGGTAGATACAATTCATTTTATATCTTGCGACTTCAATAAAATAGAATTATGCCAAAAAAGAAATATCAAGTAGAATTTTCAATCAAGTCTTCACCGTCTTTGCTATATAACTATATTTCAAACCCTTCAGGTTTATCAGAATGGTTTGCAGATAACGTAAATTCTCGTGGAGAAAAATATACTTTTATTTGGGATGGACACGAAGAATCTGCATTTTTGATGAAATCTAAGCAAGATGGATACGTGCGCTTTCAATGGGAATATGATGAAGACACAAAATATTTCTTCGAATTAACAATTGTAGAAGACGATTTAACGAACGATGTATCATTAGTTATTACAGATTTTGCTGATGAAGACGAAGTAGAAGAATCAAAACAATTGTGGGAAAGTCAAATTGAAGATCTTAAAAAAATCTTAGGATCTGTTTAAAATCTATTATTTTGAAAATTAACTTAGGTGGTGTTATTGTCGAAAAAGCAAATGCAGAAATAGGAATTCAGAACAGAGCTTTTCGTAATGGTGATGCTGTAAAAGAAATTTTACGATTTGTAAATGGTGAAATTATTGATTGGGAAGATCATTATTTCAATCTAATGGCCTCTATGCGTATTTATCGCATGAATATTCCGTTAGATTTTACACCAGAATTTTTTCAAGAACAAATCAATTTATTAGCAGAAGCAAATCAATCGAAGTCAGGGAAAGTAGAATTTTTTGCTTTCAGAAATGATGAGGAAGATTATCTAAAAGCATCTATCAATTATTTGATTTCTATCGAAAATAGTGAAAATGATTGGGAGTTTTTACAAGCTGAAAACGAAATTGATGTTTATAAAGATTATGCGATCAATACTGCATTTTACTCACTTGTGAATACGTATCGTCCAGAAGAAAATATTGCAGAAATCTATCGTTTAGAGAATGATTATGCTGATATTATTTTGCTAAATGCAAACAAAAAAATGGCACGTTCTTTACGAGGAAATATTTTTGTGGTGAATGGAGAAACGATTCGTACACCGAAAAAAGAAGAAGGTGTTATTACAAGCGTTTTGAGAAATAATTTCATTACAAAAATTAATAAAGCTGAAGAATTTAAAGTAGAAGAAGTCGAAATTTTTCCATTTGAAATTCAGAAGGCAGAAGAAGTTTTCATTTTGATTGATGGAATTGGAATTTTACCAATTACCAAAAATCGTAAAAAAGAATACACTTTAGACAAAACAAAATCGATTTTTAAGTATTTATAATTGATTAATTCATAGAAGGATCAGCGGGGGTGTTTAGCCAAATTAAGTTCTCACCTCCAAGCTGTTTCATCAATTTTTTCCACAAATCAGCATCCCAACGCTCAAAAATATCAAAATCCAAATCCGTTACAGCCCACGAATTATTGTTTAATTCATCTTTGATTTGCTTTGGTGCCCAACCACAATATCCAATAAAAAACTTGATTTCATCTTGACTAATCAAATTCTGATTTACTGCATCACGCACATCTTCATATACGCCAGACCAATATAAATTTTCAGTAATTTTTTCACTATTTCTGATTAAATCAGGTCGTTTGTGAATATAATAGATGTTTTCTTTATCGACAGGTCCACCTTCAAAAACAATAGATGCAGACTCCATTTCAGATACAAAAATACTAATCGGAATATGAGAAGAATGATTAAGAATAAAACCAATACTTCCAGATTCTAAGTGTTCTGTAATTAAAATTACACTTCTCTGAAAAATATCGTTACTTAATGTTGGTTTTGCGACCAAAATAGCTCCTTTTTTTATACTTTTGATAGACATTTTTGTTTCGGTTTTGTTACGTAAATCTTAACGAAATATACAATTAGCTGTTTAAAAATATAAAATAATCATTAATGAAACAAGATTTAAGTTATAAAAGAAAAGTTTACGAAAAACAGTCGATGAATTTTGATTCGTTAAGAGAAAATCCGATCGAACAATTTCGTGATTGGTTTCTGCAAGCTGAAGAATCGGATGGAGTGGATGAAGCAAATGCGATGTCTGTTGCAACGATTGGTGAAGATGGATTTCCGAGAACGCGTGTTGTTTTATTGAAAAGATATACGGACGAAGGTTTTATTTTTTATACGAATTACAACAGTCAGAAAGGAAAAGCTTTATTAGAAAATCCGAAAGTTTGTTTGTCATTTTTTTGGCCATTTCTAGAAAGACAGATTATTATAAAAGGTGTGGCTGAAAAAACTTCGGATAATAATTCGGATGGATATTTCGAAACACGTCCAAGAAGTAGCCAGTTAGGCGCTTGGATTTCGGCGCAAAGTTCTGTGATTGATGAGCACGAAGATTTAGCGACAGAGGAATTGGAATTAGAAAAAAAATACGAAGGAAAAGAAATTCCTCGTCCAGCACATTGGGGAGGTTTCTTGATTCGTCCAACTGAGATAGAGTTTTGGCAAGGACGTCCAAGTCGTTTACACGATAGAGTTCGTTATGTTTTACAAGACGATTTTGATTGGAAAAAAGAGCGTTTAGCACCTTAAGATATAAAACAAAAGCCTCTAATTAAGAGGCTTTTGTTTTTGATGTATAGTCTAATAATGGTTCGTATTCTTTTAGGAAAGCAGCTTTTTTTTGAAACAATAAGTTATTTGAAACTTGATCTACAAAGTATAAATTTTCGATTAAATTTTCAAAAGCATTGTTGTTATAACCTGTAGAGTCAAAAAAGAAAATCCAATCTTCATCTATAAAATATTGTGCATTTTCAATTTCTCGAATAGTTATTTTTTCCTTTGCGATTTCACTTTGTAGAATATCTTTTGTTACATTTTTAAGTTGCTCTATTTGATTATTCAAAACTGTTAAAGCTTCGATTCTTAGCTTTTCATGAATGGGTTTTGTTGCAAAATTAATATGAGTTCTAATTTCATTTACCAATTGAATATTTGCTGATAAATCTGCTTCAACTTTGATGCAATCTTCTAACAAAATAGTTTTTTGTTCATCTAAATTAGATTTGAAAAATATTTTGATATTGTCTAAATATTCTGAGAACTCAGCTTCTTTTTCCTTATTTATTTGCTCTAATTCTTCTTTAACTTTCAGTACATCTTGTTTTTTATTGTAAACAACATTGTTGTATTTGAATGGTTGCGGCTTTTTTTGACCAGTAAAAAAATCTAATTGAAGTAAATCAATTTGTAAAGCTAAATATTGTTTTGCAACTAAAATATTTTCATCCGAAAACAATTCATTCGTAGGAATATTTTGTTGTTTATTCGTTAAATCAACTTCTTTAATTCGATCAAAAGGTAAATCATAATTTGTAAAAAAATGATTGTAAACTTTAGGGTAATTGTATTTATTATAAATGGTTTTAAACGTTTCAATAAATTCTGAATTATTTATTTCATTAACACGGTATAAATTTAATTGAAAGAAAAAATTGAATGTAAATTCTTCTTCAAATTCATTATTTTTTTGAAGTAATGTAATTGCTTTTGGAGATTTATCTATTTCAGAATGATGATTTGTAGACGCTATATTTGCCAAACGTTTGTCCATTTCTGGATGTGTCGACCATAAATCTTCAAATTGTAGTAAAGAATGATTTTGATTAAATTCATTAATTCCAACAATAGCTAAATTATTTTCTAAAAAAAGTTCGTAATCATCGATATAAAAGTCAACTAATTGATTCATGTTTTGATAAATATTAGTCGAAAACTTTTTATCATCTTGTAAATTTGTATAAAAATTAGCTAATTCTTGGTAAACAAATTGATACAATTCTATTCTCAATAATGGTTTGCTCATCGTCTCAATTCCCACAACATTTGTTGCAATTTGATCAGCATGAAATTCCATTTCTCGACTTAATTTTAGATAATTGAATTCTAATTTTTTGTGAATTATTTTCAAAATAGATTCAATCATTTTATTGTAAGCAACAGCGCCCATTGAAATAAAACCAACAATTCCATTAATTTGGCCTAAATTATCAACATCAAATTTTAAGGTTTGATTACTGTATAAAATATCTTCCATAATTTTGGTCGCATTTCCAACATGGCTACCAATTGTCATTGATTTTTGAGAAAAATGCCCAAATTCGTGCGCAATAATTCCTTTTAACTCATTTTGAGAAATACCATGAAGCAAACCAACGCCAATGGATAAGTTTTTTCTTGTTGGAAAAACTAAACTTTGCAAATTGTTCGAATAGGAAACATATGCATTTACATCATCAATAATAAATACTTTTTTGGAATGTTTTGTGCCAACTTTATCTGCGGTTGCTTTTATTAATTTGAATAATTCTGGTTGATCCGTTTCAAAAATTTCAATTCCATTTGTAGCTGTTTTTTTGAAAATATTTAGAATAAATTTAATATTATAGTAAACGATTAAACCTCCTAAAGCCAACAGTCCCAAACCTAAAAAAATGGTAATCCACATTGGTTTAGCAATGACGATAGCGATTCCTCCACAAACACAAATTATGAAAATGATGATGCTCAAAATTGTAGAAAAGAAGAGAGTAATCAAGAAAAGAGCAATCCATACTGCCGATTTTTTTTGCGCCTTTTTGTACGTTTCGGAAACGTTTATTTTAAAAGAATTCATAGTGTTAATTAAAGTTTCGAATATAAAAAAACCTGATGAAATTTCATCAGGTTTTTTCTATATCATTTTATTGTTGATTATTTATTAAACTCTTGTGCAGTTTTACGAATAATCGCTAAACATTCGTGTAATTGTTCTTCGTTCATCACTAAAGGAGGAGCGAAACGAATGATGTTTCCGTGTGTAGGTTTGGCTAATAATCCGTTGTCTTTCATTGCAACACAGAAATTCCATGCTGTTTCAGATTCTGGTGTATCGTTGATTAAAATTGCATTTAATAAACCTTTTCCACGAACTGATTTGAATAATGGAAATTCTTCAGCCATTTTCGTGATTTCTGTTCTAAAAATTTGTCCTAATTTTTCAGAATTTTCAGCTAATTTTTCGTCCAAAACAACTTGCAAAGCTTCTGTAGCAACAGCCGCAGCTAATGGATTACCTCCATAAGTAGAACCGTGTTGTCCTGGTTTGATGACATTCATTATTTCATCATTTGCTAAAACTGCAGATACTGGATAAGCTCCACCTGAAACGGCTTTACCTAAGATTAAAACATCAGCATCAATATTTTCGTGATCGATTGCTAACATTTTTCCTGTACGTGCGATTCCTGTTTGAATTTCGTCCGCGATAAATAAAACATTATGTTGTTTACATAATTCTTCACAAGCTTTCAAATATCCTTCAGAAGGTACATTAACACCAGCTTCTCCTTGAATTGGTTCTACTAAGAATCCACAAATTTTATCTGCTTTTTCTTCTAAAATTTGTTTCAAAGCTTCAACATCATTGTATTCTACAGCTTCGAAACCACTTGTGTAAGGATTGAAATTTTTACGTGCATCTTCATCATTCGAGAAAGAAATAATAGTAGTTGTACGACCATGGAAATTGTCTTTACATACTACAATAATCGCTTCACCAGTTGGAATTCCTTTCTTTTCGTAACCCCATTTACGAGCAATTTTTAGCGCTGTTTCTACAGCTTCTGCACCCGTATTCATTGGCAATACTTTATCGAAACCGAATAATTCTGTGATAAATTTTTCGTATTTTCCTAATTCCGCATTATAAAAAGCACGAGAAGTTAACGTTAATTTTTCGGCTTGATCTTTCAACGCTTTAATAATTCTAGGATGACAGTGACCTTGATTAACAGCTGAATAAGCTGATAAAAAGTCGAAATATTTTTTTCCATCAACATCCCAAACGTAAACACCTTCACCTTTTTCCAATACAACTGGAAGTGGGTGATAGTTATGCGCTCCGTATTTTTCTTCTAATGCAATTAATTCTGCTGATTTTTCCATGTAATGATTTGTTTTTGTTTGTTCGTAATATTTTATAAAAAAACCGACAAATAATGGTCGGTTCTATTTCGTTTCTAAATTTTTCTCAATTAATTGAATATCTTTTCCAAAGAATTTTTTTGCCACTTTTATAATATTATCTGTATTGTCAGAAATATAAAATGTATAGTTTGCAACAGTATCTTTCGCAGCCAATTTTCCTTCTTTTGCCAATTGATAAATTACTTGATTCACGACAATTAAAGGTGAATTTACGATATCAACTTTTCCTTCAAATACTTGATTGATTTCTTTTTCCAGATGTGTATAATGCGTACATCCTAAAATAATCGAATCAATTCCTTCTAATTTTTTGTTCAATAAATACGTTTCTAAAACTGCTTTAGAAATCGTAGAATTTGTAAAACCCTCTTCGATAACAGGTACTAAGAGAGGAGTAGCCATTTCAATAACCGTAATATGTTTATTTCGACGACGAATTGCTTTCTTGTACGCGCCCGAATTTACAGTTGCTTTTGTTGCAATAACACCTATCTTTTCTCTTAATTCGAACGAAACTTTCTCCGCAACAGGCGAAATAACATCGATAACAGGAACATCTTTTCCTGCAGCTTCTCTAATTTCTTTCAACGAATTAGCGGTTGCAGAATTACATGCAACTAAAATCGCTTTACAATTATTGTCTATTAAAAAATTAGTAATGTCTACCGAAAATTGTGTAATCGCTTCTTTCGATTTTTCTCCATAAGGCAAATTTTGAGTATCGCCAAAATAGATCAAACTTTCGTTTGGTAGCAGACGTTTTATTTCTTTTGCAAACGTCAAACCACCAACTCCAGAGTCGAAAACACCAATTGGTCTGTTATCATTCATATCGCAAATTTAACAAATTAATTGATGTAAAATAATCTAGAAGCAATTCCGTCTGCGAAAAATTTTGCTTCGGGTTTCAAAATAATTTTATTTTCTTTCTTTTCGACTAAATTTTCGTTGATTAATTGATTGAGTTCTTGATGAAAAGAATTAACTAAAGGTTGAGAAAATTCTGAATTAATTCGATTTAAATCTATTCCATAAATTGTTCTCAATCCTATCATTATCATTTCATTAAATTTTTCTACTTCATTTAAAACTTCAATTTCTTGAGGTAGATTATTTTCGTTGATAGCTTGTATGTATTTAGAATTATTTGCAATGTTCCAAGCACGAGTTTTTCCGTTATAAGAATGCGCAGAAGGTCCAATTCCTAAATAATGAATTCCTTTCCAATAATTAGAATTGTGTAAAGAAAAATACTCTTCTTTTCCGAAATTGGAGATTTCATATTGAATAAAATCATTCGAAGTTAAAGTGTCAACTAAAAGTTGAAATTGTTCGTTTTGACGATCTTCATCAACCGGTTTTGTGATTCCTTTTTTGATTTGATGATCTAAAATTGTTTTTTCTTCGACTGTTAACGCATAAGAAGAAATATGTGGAACATTCAGCTCAATTGCTTTTTGCAAATTTTGCTTCCACATTTCGTTGGTTGTGGTCGTAGAACCATAAATCAAATCAATAGTGATATTTTCGAAACCAAAATCTTGCGCCAATTTTATCGAAGTTTCAGCTTCTTGTGCATTATGTGCGCGATTCATTAATTTCAAATCTTCTTCAAAAAATGATTGAACACCAATCGAAAAACGATTAATCGGAGTTGATTTTAAGAAATTAAGTTTTTCTTTATTCAAATCATCAGGATTCGCTTCGAGTGTAATTTCCTTTAAATTTTTGGTTGAATAATTTTTATAAATCGTTTCGAAAATACTTTCTAATTCAATTTCGGACAGGATAGAAGGTGTTCCTCCTCCAAAATAAATCGTTTCTAAAGGTGTTGAAATTTCATCTTTTCTGATCTCAAGTTCTTTATTAATTGCTTGAATTAAATTTGATTTATGTTGAAGATTTGTCGAAAAATGAAAGTCGCAATAGCTGCATTTTTGTTTACAAAACGGGATATGAATATAAATTCCTGCCAAAATATTATGATTTGAAGCAAAATTATAATGAAATTATAGGCTAAAAAAATTGTTATAAAAAAAACTAAAAATTAATATTGGTTTTGTAAATAAATCTTATATCTTTATCAACGAAAATAAAATACTATGAATAAAGGAACTGTAAAATTCTTTAATGAAGAAAAAGGATACGGATTTATTAAAGATGACGAATCAGGAAAAGAGTACTTCGTACACGTTTCTGGTTTAACAGACAAAGTAGCTCAAAACGATAAAGTATCTTTTGACTTAGAACAAGGAAAAAAAGGCATCAACGCCGTTAATGTGAAAGTAATCTAATTAATATATTATCTCAACATATTTCTTGTAAGCGACCTATTTAGGTCGCTTTTTTTATTCTTTGATTTCGTCGCTATTTTGATAAAACTCTGCATCACGAAGCAATTCATTCACGAAATGATACAATCTTCCTAGCTGATATTTTGCCAAATAATGACCATATAAACTAGCTAAATAGGTTCCTAAAGCCATAAATAATGCTATAGGAATACTCCAAATCCATACACTATTTCCTTGTACAATATATTCAGAAAACGCATAAGAGCCTAAGGTGATAAAAATGGCTCCGCTTAAACCATACAAAAATGCGAAAAATGTCCAAACATTAGAAGGTGGACCAATAATTCCTCTTACAGCCAAATAGTCAGGATGATCAACGTCATCTTCAATTCTGATTTGTAGTTGCGGATGCCAATATTTATCCTTGTCTTTGCGGACACGAATCATCGCAACTTCTTGATTGGCATAACCTCCGTATTCAGTAGAATTTGTTTCAAGGTGTTTTTTGATTAAATCAATAAATTCTTGTTTTGATAAATGCGTAAAAACCTTAAAACGTGGTCGGCTTAAAAGAGACTTAATTGGAACTTTTTGGTTCATATTCTATTACTTTCTTTAAATTTACAATAAATGTTTAGATTATGACAAAAATCATTTCTGATACTTATGAGAAAATTTATGAAATAGTTCGTCAAATTCCCGAAGGACGTGTTTCTACTTATGGATTGATTGCAAAATATATAGGTGGAAAATTTTCTGCGCGCGTGGTTGGTTATGCGATGAATCATGCACATAATCGAGAAGATGTCCCTGCTCATCGTGTTGTAAACAGAAATGGTTTGTTAACTGGAAAACATCACTTTAATCCTTTGAGTTTGATGCAACAATTATTAGAAAATGAAGGTGTGGAGATTATAAATGATAAAGTGGTTAATTTTAAAGAAATTGTATGGAATCCGAACGAATCTCATTAAAATCTGTAACAAAATTTACTTTCTTCTTACTAATTTTACAAATCAAATGATATAGAAAATGGAATTTTTATTGCAAGCTCAAGGCTTAACAAGAAAATATAAAGATAAAGTTGCGCTTAATAATTTTAGTATCAATATTCCACAAGGTTCTATTTATGGACTTTTGGGACCAAATGGTGCTGGAAAAACGACTTTTATTCGTATTGTCAACCAAATTACGGCGCCAGATAGCGGGACAATTTTGCTAAATGGTGAACCTTTGACGAAAAAATCAATCGGTCAAGTTGGTTATATGCCAGAAGAACGTGGTTTGTACAAGAATATGAAGGTTGGAGAACAGGCACTGTATTTTGCAAAACTGAAAGGTCTTTCTTCTGCGGAAGCTAAAAAACGTACCGAATATTGGTTCGAGAAACTTGATATGATGTCTTGGTGGAATAAGAAATTGAGCGAGTTGTCGAAAGGAATGGGACAAAAAGTTCAGTTTGTAATTACAGTTATTCACAACCCTTCTTTGCTCATTTTCGATGAACCTTTTAGTGGATTTGATCCTGTAAATGCGCAAATTATTGCGAATGAAATTCTTGAATTAAGAGACAAAGGAACGACAATTATTTTTTCAACGCATCGTATGGAATCTGTGGAGGAAATGTGTGATCATGTGGCATTGATTAATCAATCGAATAAAGTATTAGATGGAACAATCGAAGAAGTTAGAAATCAATTTAAGACAGGGAAATTTTCGATTCAATTGAATGAAATTCCCGCTGATTCTCTTCAAAATTTAGCGAATGAATTTGAAATTTCGGATGTTCGAAACGTTAATCAACGAACTGAATTTAATTTGTTGTACAATAAAGAAACACCAACCAATGTGATTTTAGATAAATTGATGCAAGTGGGGCAAGTTCATCAATTCAAAGAAATTATTCCTTCGATGAATGATGTGTTTTTGGAAGCCGTCAAACAAAGTTCAATTCCTAATCTTTAAGCTAATTTTCAAATGAAAAATATATTTTTAGTTGCACAACGCGAGTTCTTTTCTCAAGTAAAAAACAAAGCGTTTATTGTTATGACTTTTCTTTCGCCTTTGTTGATTGTTGGAGCAGGAGCGGTGATTTTCTTTTTGAGTTCTGCAAATAATTCCGAAGTGAAAAACATTGCAATTGTAGATGAAAGTACAGAGTTTGTAACCTCGTTTAAATCGACTAAACAAATGATGTTTAGTATTTACACGCCTCAAGAGTTGAAATCTATCAAAGATACTTTGAAAGGAAGCGAATATTTGAATGCGATTCTTCATATTCCGAAAAATACAGATGGAAATTATGAAAATATCGAGAAAAATACTGAATTAATCACAAATGGAAATCTTGGAATTACTGATCGTGAAAAACTTTCGAGAACGATTAGTGATAAAATAGTAAAAGAAAAACAGGCAAAATCTGGTATTGACAAAGCGGCTTTAGAAGCTTCTAAGGCACGTGTTAACCTGAATGTTTTTAACGTTACAGACGGAAAAGAAGATAAAGGAATGGAGTTGAAAATCGGATTATCGATGTTTTTAACTTACATTATTTTCATGTTTGTGATGATTTATGGTGTAAAAGTAATGCGTTCTGTGGTTGAAGAAAAAAATAATCGTGTTGTCGAAATTATCATTTCTTCTGTAAAACCTTTCGAATTAATGATGGGTAAAATCTTAGGAACGACAATGGTTGCAGTCACGCAATTTGCAATATGGATTGGAATGACAATGGGGTTATTGATTTTATTTCCAACAATTGCTGCTTCAAGAATGGATATGTCGCAACAAATGATGAATCAAGCACAATTAGCCGAGACTAATCCAGATATGATGCAAAAAGTAACAGAAATTAGCGAAGTATTGTTAACGTTTAATTATCCGTTAATCATTTTTGCTTTTATTTCTTATTTTATCTTAGGATATTTGTTCTACAGCTCTGTTTTCGCGGCAATTGGTTCTGCGGTTGACAATGATACAGATACGCAACAATTTACATATTTTCCTTTAGTTCCGATGATGATTGGACTTTACGGAAGTATGACAACTTTCGAAAATCCTGATGGTCCAGTTGCTTTTTGGTTATCAATGATTCCATTGACTTCTCCCATCTCAATGATTACTCGAATTCCGTTCGATGTTCCGATTTGGCAATTAGCTTTATCCTTATTTTTGCTGTTAATCAGTACAATATTTATGGTTTATATTGCTGGAAAAATCTATAGAATTGGGATTTTAATTTATGGTAAAAAACCAACTGTGAAAGAAATGGTGAAATGGATTTCTTACAAAAACTAATTTCACACAATTTATAAAACCAAAAAAAGAGTTTGATTTATCAAGCTCTTTTTTGATGATAGATATTCGATTTATTTTGTAATCAACGTAAATGTTTTATTCATAATAGAATCCACCTTAAAGGTTAATTTATCTGCACCTTTTGCATTTAAATGATCTGAATTTTTGAAATCTTTTTTACTGAAACTTTTATTATTGATAAAGTAATCGATGAAAATGACATTATCATATTTCGATAAGCGATTAATATTATTTTTTAAGTTGAAATATTGAGGTGTTTTTATAACATAATTTTTATACAAATTAGTTGTAGGAGTAGCCAATAGAACAACTTTTATATCATTTGATTTTGCTTGTTTTATAATTTGTTCTAAATCATGATAATTTGTTTTTATAATACGTTGTATTTGATTTGAATTCAAATTTGCACGATGTCTTTCAAACGTTTTTTTAGCATAAATACTATCATTCCAACTTGGTTCGTATCGTTTTTTTATATATCCATTAGTGTCTATTGTCAAATTATTTTTATCCTCAATCCAATAATCTTTTATTCGATTATAATTAACTTCAATGGGTTCTGAAAAAATTTCGTAATTAAGATTTAAGTCATTATTATTTATATCAACATTCCAATAAATTGAATAATATTTTAACTTTTTTTGATTAAAATCATTCAATTGTTTTGTAAACGAAAAATACGAAATGGGAATAATAATGGTTTTTAAATTGGGTAAATATTTTCGATTTTGTTCAAAAATTTTATAATCTAAATCTAGTGATTGAGCAGAATTTGCAACATTAAAAGTTTTATTGGTAAATAATTTTGGATTGAGCCCTGTAAAAGTATGTGAACTTCCAAGAATCAAAGTTTCTATTTGTTTTCCATTTTCTTTTAAATAATCTGCTTTGTATTTGTAAGCATTCGGAATTTTTCGAAGCGTTTGTTCTATTCCAATTATTAGCATAATAACAACTATGAATAAAGGTATAATGAAGTGTAATAATTTTTTCATGAAGATCTAGAAATCTTGAAATTTCATTTTTTAGAATTGTACAAAAATAAAGTAATTCGTTATAATTTTTTGTCAATTTTTCAACTACTTTCTTATTTTAAACTTACTTTTGAGTTAAAATTCGATAACATGATAAATCCAAATGATAGACTATTGGTGATAAGTACGAGTACTATTCACGGTTATAGTTTTTTAGAATATATAAAAGATGAAATCAAAGAATTTATTAATTCTGATGAAATCATTTTTGTTCCCTATGCGCGTCCTTCGGGAATTTCGTACGATGATTATACGCAAAATGTAAAAGATGCTTTGCAAACGGTTGGAATTTCTGTAAAAGGTTTGCATACTTTCGAGAATAAAAAAGAAGCAATTTTACATGCGAAAGCGATTTTTATTGGAGGAGGAAATACATTTTTATTGCTAAAAACGTTATATGAACTTGGTTTGGTCGAAGAGTTGAGAAGTGCTGTACATAATGGAACGCCATATATTGGAACTAGCGCAGGAAGTAATTTGACAGGTTTAACAATTGGAACAACAAACGATATGCCGATCGTTTATCCACCAAGTTTTGATGCATTGCAATTTTTACCTTTTAATATTAATCCGCATTATTTGGATCCTGATCCTAATTCTACGCACAAAGGAGAAACAAGAGAAACACGTATCAATGAATTTCACAAGTTTAATCATCAAGTTGTAGTTGGATTGAGAGAAGGAAGTTGGCTTCGTGTAGAAAATGGAGTGGTGGAGTTGAAAGGAAAATTATCGGCCCGAATTTTTAGACAAAATGAACAACCAATTGAGATTGAATCTGGTATTTTAGAAGAAAAAGTTTATAGAATATAGAAAAACTCTTCACTTTTCAGTGAAGGGTTTTTTTGTTATATTTGATTGATTTAAAATTGAATAATGAAATATTTGTTGATTCTCATAATTGGTTTAATGAGTTGTTCGCAACATAAAATATCTAAAAGTGTAAAGGACAAAGATTATATCTTTTTTCTCCATAATAAATATTTAGAAACACATAACGATGGTGATTATGATACAGTTTATAAAACTAAAATTGAATATTCTAAAGTTTTGAATTCATTCAGGAATGACGGATTTATTGTGATTAGCGAGAAAAGAAAGCCAAAAACAGACGGAATAATATATGCAAAAAAGGTTGTTAATCAAATTGATAGTTTGATTAATATAGGAGTTGGACCTAATCATATTACGGTTGTAGGAACTTCCAAAGGTGGTTATATTGCGCAATATGTATCAACTTTTAAAAATAATCCTCAAATCAACTATGTATTTATAGGTTCGTTTCAAGAAAGTGATTTAGAAGAAATGCCTGATATAAAATTTTCTGGAAATGTTTTAACCATTTACGAGAAGTCTGATGCATTTGGTGTTTCAGCTATAAAACGTAAAGAAAATTCAACCAATAAAATCAATCATTTCAAAGAAATTGAATTAAATAATGGCTTAAAGCATGGTTTTCTTTATAAAGCTCTTGATGAATGGATTGAACCAAGTAAAAAATGGGCGAGGAGAAATTATGATTTTAAATAAATGATTCATTTATAATTTTTCCTAAAAATCACTCGAACTGACAATTTTTATTCAATCTGTACAAGAAATATCTTATACAAAAAAAGGTTAGACTCTAAAAAAAATAGAATCTAACCCAAGTTTATTTTGTTACTTAAATACTATAAGAAATGGTGATATTAAGATTTCCTTACTTCAATTTTTTAGCAACATACATTTTTTCTGCTAATTGAACAGCTTTGTACGCATCAACAACACCGCCTGTTACAGAAATATCTGTTAAAGCAGGATTTTTGTTGACAGATTCTAACAATATTTGTTTGATATCTGTTGCAGTTAATTTAGGATAATGTGCCCAAACCAAAGCCGCAACTCCTGCTACAACTGGAGAAGCCATAGAAGTTCCGCTTTCATTTTTGTATTCCCCATCTTTATTAGGAACAGTAGAATATATTTCATTTCCTGGCGCAAAAACATCTACAGACTTTTTACCAAAATTAGAAAAACTTGCTCTTAAATTGTCATTATCCATTGTATTTGCTCCAACTGTAATTACGTTTTTAGAAACTTCTACACCTTTGTCGTCATAAACGGTAGGGAAGTGAATTTCGTCATCAATATTTACGTTTTCATTTCCTGCAGCTTTAATCAATAAAAGACCTTTTTTCTCCGCATATTTAAATGCATCCCAAACAATTTGTTTATCTGGAGAATAAGCTTTTCCAAAAGACATGTTCAAGATTTTTGCTCCATTATCTGCTGCATAACGAATGGCATTTGCAACATCTTTATCGCGTTCGTCACCATTTGGAACTGTACGAACTGACATGATTTTTACATAACCATTTCCTGCGATTCCATCCATTCCAATTCCGTTTCCAGATTTTGCAGCAATAATTCCAGAAACGTGCGTTCCGTGCATAGAATCAGGACCGTCTACATCATTATTTCCGTAAAAACGTTCTGATTTATCAGCATAATTATCACCAACAATTGGACGAGGATCTAATTCTGTATTCAAGTTAATTTCAACTTGTTCTTTGTAGTATTTTGTTCCTTCAGAAATTTCATTTCCAACTTCTGTTAAGAAATCTTTCATCGATTTTCCTTCCCAAGCTTCTTTCGGAACCATACCAAAAATAATAATCCCTTGTTGTGCTTCTTTAGAAACAGGTTTAAAAGACATCATATTTTTTTCATTCAAATCTTTTTCGCCCCATTCTTTAATCAAAGCAGGAAATGCAACAGAGAAAATATCATTCATCTGTACATATTGCGCTGCATTTTGTTTTGCTTCGGCTAATTTATTTTCGAACTCAGGTTTTATTTTTTGATATTCTTCAAATTCTTTTGGAAATTTCGTTTTGTTTGAAGCTGCATCTTTACTTTTTTCGAATAAATCGCGGTATTTTACAAAAAGACGTGTTAACTCTAATGTGTCTCCATCAACATTTTTACCATCTTTTCCTCCGATAAAATTCCAACCGTGAATATCATCAACATATCCATTTTTATCATCATCAATTCCATTTCCAGCAATTTCTTTGCTATTTGTCCAAATATTATCTTTTAAATCTGGGTGAGTAATCTCAACTCCAGAATCTAAAACACCAACAATTAACTGTGAAGGTTTACGTTTTTTTGATTCTAAAAATTGTAAAGCTTTTTGAGTATTAACACCATAAACACCACTTTCTTCGAAAGATTCGTGTTGCCAATATTTTTGATCAACTTTAGGCAATGGTAGAGCAGTTGTCGTTTCTTGTGCGAACGATACCACACCAATAAACATGGCAACTGATATACTTAATAAGAATTTTTTCATAATTGATTTATCTATATGTCGAGAAACAACCGAAATTGTTACATCTAAAATTATCTCGAGTTTAAACGCAAAAAAGGCTCCAAAATTTGAAGCCTTTTTATAATGTTGTGTTAAATTTAAAATTATTTCAATTTACGTTGTTTGTAAATTTCTTCAGCTTTTTGCACAGCTTTGTAAGAATCTACAACACCACCTGCAACAGAAATCTCTTTTAATTGCTCATTTTTATTAACTGTTTCCATTAAGATATTACGAATATCTTCTGCAGTTAATTTTGGATAATGTGACCAAACCAACGCTGCAACACCAGCAACAGCAGGTGAAGCCATAGAAGTTCCGTTTAAGAAACGATATTGATCAACCCCTGGATATGTTGCATAAATCTCTTGTCCTGGTCCAAAAACATCTACCGATTTTTTACCATAGTTAGAGAAACGAGCTTTTAAAGCATTTGGATCTTTAGTAGAAGCACCAACCGTAAGAACAGATTTAGAAACAACATTTCCATTTCTGAAATTAGTTGGATAATGTACATGAACATCAATATCTTCGTTGCTATTTCCTGCCGCTTTAACGATTAAAACACCTTTATCAGAAGCATATTTGAACGCATCCCAAACTAAATCTGCATCAGGAGAATAAGGTTTTCCGAAAGACATATTCAAGATTTTTGCTCCATTGTCAACTGCGTAGTAAATTGCATTTGCAACATCTTTATCGCGTTCGTCTCCATTTGGAACTGTACGAACCGACATAATTTTTACATTATTTCCTCCTGTTGTTCCTTCAGAACCGATATTATTTCCTCTTACAGCACCGATAATTCCAGCAACGTGAGTTCCGTGAGAAGACTCAGGTCCGTTAGAATCTCCGTTTCCATAAAAACGCTCTTTCTTATCATTTGGATTGTCAACATTTTTACGATCAACCAAATCTAAATTTAAGTGAGAAGATAAAGCATCTCCCTTCGCAGCACGACGAGCAGCTCCTAAATAGGTATTCGAAACTTCTTTCATCGTTT
This sequence comes from Empedobacter sp. UBA7494, assembly GCF_002478465.1. NCBI lineage: Bacteria > Pseudomonadati > Bacteroidota > Flavobacteriia > Flavobacteriales > Weeksellaceae > Empedobacter > Empedobacter sp. UBA7494. The sequence continues at coordinate 11,996 of NZ_DLOC01000095.1, read as the reverse complement.
TTCCAATCCATTGCTCTTCTTTCAATTCACCAAAAATCCACAAAGCTTCTAAGATTTGAGAATCTGTTGGTTGATAATTCTTTAAAATATCTTTTGATAATTTAGTATCACCAAACTCAAGAACCATTTTATTTACACCACCTTCCACTGCATTCAATTTAGATTGAGCAACTTGTTGGTTATATTTTGCTTTTCCTACAGCACTTAAATACTCTTTTTCAATTTTTTGAAATTCAGCATATTCAGTAGGGTTTTTTACAATAGCTTCATGATTTTTCTTTTGATCGAAAGTTGCGTATTTAGATGATAAAGCTTTGTAAACACGTGTTAATTCAGTTGTATCATCATTGTAATTGATTCCTTTTGCAGTTCCTAAAAAAGACCAACCGTGTACGTCGTCAATGTAACCATTTTTGTCATCATCGATTCCGTTTCCTGGAATTTCTTTTGGATTTGACCACATATTTGCTTTCAAATCTTCGTGAAAATTTTCAACACCACTATCTAAAACTCCTACAATAATTGTATTTGCTTTTCTTTTGTTGTCTTTTAAGAATTGTAAAGCTTGATCTGTATTTACACCATAAATACCTGTTTGTTCTACACCTGCATGATACCATTTTTCTTTTGGTACTTCTGTTGTTTGTGCTTGAGCAAACCCTAATGTAAAGGCAAATCCTAAAGCAATAAATAATTTTCTCATGTTGTTATTTTATTAAGTTTTTTAAATATACTGCGGCACTTGGCCCTTCGCTAAAAAGTAAATCTAAGATACTCAAACCTTCTATAAACTCAAATTTATCATCAAAAACTTGTGCATATTCTGGTAGGTTATACTGAGGTGCTTTTTTAGCAGAAAATTGATTTCTGAAATCATTTTCAGGATTCAGATCTTGATAGGTTTCAGTTTTAGAAATCTCCAAATCTAAGCTTAATTTCTTGTTGATGAAATCAATTGTTTTTAGATTAAAATCTAAAAGAAATTTCTCTTTTTGTTCTAAAATTGGAATAATTTCATCTTCATAATATTCAAAATATGGAGAACTTTGATAAGCTGACTTTAAAGATTTGATGTGTTCTTTTTGCCAATCATATTCATAAGAAGGTTGCAAATCTTTGAACAAACGTGTTCCGTTGTGTAAAATTGGAATATTCAACATTAATTTACCATTTGCACCCAAAATATACATGCGGTTACGGTAAGTTTGCTTTTGAAAATTTTCTTGAACTTCGATATCCAAAGTTTGGCTTTTTACCATTTCTGCATAGTAATCAATCGGTCCAAAATAAAAAGCTGCAAACGTATTTTTCATTCTATTATTTTATATGGAAATGTGCATTACAAGTAGCTTATAATGCACATTTATAGTGTTGTTAATTTTATAATTTAGAGGATTTTAATCGCTCTTTTTATTAATATTTGTTCTTCTTTTTCTCTTTACGAGCTTTTACAATATCATATCCAATCCAACCAATTAAGGCAATTAGAACATAAATTCCGTAAGAAGTTTTGTCAGGATTATCATTATTAATTGATGTAAAGAAACGATTCCAAATAAATTTCTTAGGAGCAGCAGGCTCGAACATTCCGTTCATATTTGCCCAAATCATAATAGGACGACCAATAATATGATCTTCTCCAACATAACCAAAGAAACGTGCATCTAATGATTGATTTCTGTTATCACCAACCATAAAATAGTAATTTTGTTTGATTTCGTATTTATCTGTTTTTTGATCATTGATAAATACATCAAACTTACCGTTTGTAGAATCAACTCTTAATGTATTGTTTTCATAGCGACGAATAATGTTAATATATTGCGCTAAAGTCTCTTTGTTAACATCAACTACATCACCTTTTTTCGGAATGTATAAAGGTCCGTATTGATCAGGATTCCAGTTTTTGTTTACTGGAAAAATAGTGTTTGTACTATCAATTTTTCCATTTACAATATGTTCCGTTTTTTCACCTACAGGTTGTAAAATAGGTTCAACAGAAACTACATTTGCATTAGATTTCATTGCTGTAACATGAGCATCAGTCAAAGCTGCAAATTGATAAATAAATGTTCCGTCGCTTTGTTTTGCAGCATTATAATCTGTACTTATGATTCCAAAATTATCGTATAATAATTTATCACTGAAAGGAGTTTTTACAACAACTGTATAAGCATGCTGAACTTGTGCATCTTTTTTCGGAATGAATTTTTTATCGTTTACATATAAAACTCCATTACGAATCTGTACAGTTTCTCCTGGTAAACCAACTAAACGTTTTACATAAGCATCTTTACGATCGATCGCATTGTAAATAGAATCTGTAGGATAGTTGAAGACAACAATATCATTCGATTTTAAATCTCTCCAACCTGGAATACGCATATAAGGTAGGCGAGCTTTGTCGATAAAACCATCTCGGTAAATAAATTCTGAGAATGGAATTCCGATTGGTGTCATAGGAACACGCGCTCCATGACTTACTTTTTCTACAAATAAAGCATCACCAATTTTGATTGTATTTTCCATCGATCCTGTTGGAACAATCATTGGTTGAATAAACCAGTTATGAACCAAAGTTGCTAAAACAAGGGCAAAAATTAAGGAAGAAACAAATGTTGGTTTGCGTTTTTCTGGACCTAAATATTTTGGATTATCAGAATAATTAACCGCAAAAATGTATAAACCTAAAGTCAAAACCATAATGACTTTGTCTTTTGTTTCAATTTTTCCGTAAGAATCTCCTAAATCAACAAAGAATACTAACCAAAAAATAGGACCAACAATTGGCAAATAAAATAGAATAATCCACCATTTTGGACGATGGATAATTTCTAAACCTTTCCAGATATTTAGAAAAGGAATATAAGCTTGAATTGCTTGCTTTCCAGCATTTTTATATAATTTCCAAGTTGCAGCTCCAAAGATTATATTGGCAATAATAAAACCAATTAACCAGTAAATTAGTACATGCATAAGTTTTTGATATTTAGTATTTTAATTTAGTTCAGTTCAAGTACATCTTTCATTGTGAAAACACCTTGTTTATTCCAAATCCATTCCGCAGCAATCACGGCACCTAAGGCAAAACCTTTGCGAGAATGCGCCGTATGAGAAATCTCAATAGTATCTACATCAGAGTTATATTGTACGATATGTGTTCCGGGAACATCCTCGATTCTTTTTGCTTCAACTGGAATAATGTCTTTTGCTTTTTCGTCCATCGACCAAGAATTATATGTTGAATTGTCAATAATTCCTTCTGCAATTGTAATCGCTGTTCCAGAAGGTGCATCAAGCTTTTGTGTATGATGAATTTCTTCTAGATTAATTTGGTATTCGTTACGATATTTATTCATCATTCGAGCTAAAATAGAATTTAATTCGAAGAATAAATTAACGCCCAAACTAAAGTTAGAAGCATATAAAAAAGCGGTGTTATTTGAAATTGCTAAATGATTAATTTCTTCTTGTTTATCTAACCATCCTGTTGTTCCACAAATTGTTGCGATTTTATTTTCAAGTAATACTTTAAGGTTGTCGTAAGCGAATTCTGGTCTCGAAAATTCTATTGCAACTTTAACATTATTTAATTCTTCCGCAAGTGGAGTACGAGATATTTTAAGTACAACTTCGTGTCCGCGTTGAATTAAAATTTCTTCAATGGCTTTTCCCATTTTTCCGTATCCTATTAATGCAATTTTCATCTGTAATTTCTAAAATTTTAAGTTAAATGCCAATCCTAAAACTGGCTCTAATGTCATTTCATCTTGAATGACTGTTGGTTTGAATGACATTTCTGTGTCATTACGAACTGTGAATAAATGCGCATCTACTGTTGCATCTACAATATTTAATAAATAAGCTAATGCAGTTAAAGCGACACTATAATCGCGTTTTCGTTTGTAATCATCTTGAATAACTGCCAATTGCTCTGCAGATAAAATTCCTGTGAATTCGTTTGGTGTTCCTTCTCTTACCGCAATATAAGCTTTTCGGTATTTTTTGTACAAATTATTGTAATAAATCGTAAAACCTGTTCCTGTACCTACTAAACCAAGCGCAATAGGTGCTTTTAACCATTTTTTGTTATACAATTGTCCAGCACCAGGTAAAATAGCCGAATACAAAGAGGCTCTAATTGGACTTTTCTCCATTAATGCTTCTTTAGTTACGCTCATTGTATCGTTTACAATAACATTATTTTCGACAACGACTAAAGAATCCGTTTTAACTTGACCGAAAGCAAACGTCGAAGAGATCGTTAATCCAAGTAAGAATGCTTTAATTCTCATTTAAAAATTTTCTTAATCGTTCAAACTCATCATCAGAAGTAAAATTCAAAATTATTTTACCTTTTCCATTATTTGCACGTTTTATTTCAACTTTCGTATTCAATGAATTTGAAATAGAACTTAATGCTTCTTTGTACTGAGAAGGTAATTCATTTGTTGCTTTTTTCTCAGGTTTACCTTCTTTTATCGATTTGATTAAACGTTCTGTATCGCGAACAGATAAATTGTTTTTGACAATTTTTTCGTAAATATCAAATTGTAAATCAGTATCATCAATAGCCATTAAAGCGCGACCGTGTCCCATTGAAATCATTCCGTCACGAATTCCTGTTTGGATAATTGGGTCTAATTTTAATAAACGCAAATAATTGGTAATAGACGTTCTGTCTTTCCCAACACGTTTACTTAATTCTTCTTGTGTTAACTTGATTTCATCAATCAATTGTTGGTAAGAAAGCGCAATCTCGATCGCATCTAAATCTTGACGCTGAATATTTTCGACCAATGCCATTTCCAGCATTTCTTGGTCATTTGCTAAACGTACATAAGCTGGAATTGTTTTTTTACCAGCTAATTGTGAAGCGCGAAAACGTCTTTCACCAGAAATCAATTCATATTCACCAGTTGGTTTTTTACGAATCGTAATCGGTTGAATAACGCCTAATGTTTGAATAGACGAAACCAATTCCTCTAAAGCTTTTTTATCGAAATTAGTTCGTGGCTGCCAAGGATTCGCGGTGATTTTTTCTAAATCTATTTCCAAAATGTTTCCAACCAATTTCTTTGCACCTTCATCTTGTGCTGTTTTTACAGTTGGTTCATCCTTTAATAGAGCAGATAATCCACGTCCTAAGCGATTATTTTTGTTTGGCTTTGCCATTTTATTTAAACTGTATCGTTGTTGTTAATTAAAAATTCACGCGCTAAATTTAAGTAATTTTCTGCACCTTTACTTGCTGCGTCGTACTGAATAATTGTTTCGCCAAAACTTGGTGCTTCTGACAAACGTACATTTCGAGTAATAATTGTTTTGAAAACCATTTGCGGAAAATGATTGTTCACTTCGTCTAATACTTGATTAGAAAGGCGTAAACGCGAATCATACATCGTCAACAATAAACCTTCAATATCCAGTTCTTTGTTGTGATGTTGTTGAATTCCTTTTATCGTATTTAATAATTTTCCTAAACCTTCTAATGCAAAATATTCGCACTGAATAGGAATAATCACAGAATCTGCAGCTGTAAGCGCATTCAAAGTAATTAAACCAAGTGAAGGCGCGCAATCTATAATAATATAATCATATTGATCTTTGATTTCTGATAGCGCGTTTTTTAACATGTATTCGCGGTTCTCGTAATCTACAATCTCAATCTCGGCAGCAACTAAATCTAAATGAGCAGGCATCAAGTCTAGGTTTGGCGATTCTGATTGTAAAATAGCTTTGCTCGCAAGCACTTCATTTTCCAATACTTCATAGGTTCCAGCTTCGATTTCATCCAAATCAAAACCCAAACCAGATGTTGCATTTGCTTGCGGATCTGCGTCAATTAATAAAACTTTTTTCTCTAAAACACCTAATGAAGCGGCAAGGTTTAACGAAGTTGTCGTTTTACCAACACCACCTTTTTGGTTAGCAATAGCAATAATTTTACCCATAATTTACGTTCAAAACGATTTCAAAAATACAATATTTAACCTTGCTAAACCTTAAAGAAAAAATAAATTTTTGAATAATTGTTGAATATTTGTTTTACATCATAAAACATCAGTTCTGTAAAGCTAAATTTTAATATTATTTTATCTTTTTAACAGAATTAAAAAACTTATATTTGCGACAAGTATTTTTATAATTTTTTTAATAAAAAAAGTTGATGAGTTTTAACCTTTTATTCGAAAGCGTTGAGAATAGAAAGAGCTTTAACGCAGTAGTTTTAATGAATAGAAACGAATTTAAGAATTATTCTTTCCCCTTATTGCTTCGCAATGTATATTATGCGATACGTCTGTAATACCCTAATTTTTTTGCAAAATTTTTAGAATTATTAAACACACGTAACATTTATAAAGCATAATGAAAACTAAATACATAGATTTAATCACGCAATCATTTGACTTTCCACAAGATGAATTTGAATTAGATGGAGAGTACTTAAAATTTAATGGAATTGACCTAAAAGCTTTGGTCGAAGAACATGGAACACCATTAAAATTCACATATTTGCCTAAAATTTCGCAAAACATTCAGAAAGCGAAAGGTTGGTTCGAAAAAGCGCGTGAAGAGTTAAACTATGAGGGAACTTACAATTATTGTTATTGTACAAAAAGTTCTCACTTTCGTCACATTTTAGGCGAAGCATTAAAAAACGATATTCACATTGAGACATCTTCTGCATTTGACATTAATATTGTCGAAAATTTGATTGGAGAAGGTTTGATTACAGACGATCAATATGTTGTTTGTAACGGTTTCAAGCGTGAGGAATATGTAGAAAATATTGCTCGTTTGGTAAATAGCGGACATCGTAAAACGATTACAGTAATTGACAATTACGAGGAAGTTGATTTGTTTTCTGAGGCAATTGAAGGTGATTTTGAAATCGGAATTCGTATTGCATCGGAAGAAGAACCAAAATTTGAATTTTATACTTCTCGTTTAGGAATTGGTTACAAGGATATTGTTCCTTTTTATCAGACAATGGTAAAACCTAATGAACGCATTAAATTGAAAATGCTTCATTTCTTTATTAATACAGGAATTAAAGACAATTCGTATTATTGGAATGAGTTGACAAAATGTTTGAGAGTTTATGTAAACCTTAAAAAAGTTTGTCCAGAATTAGATAGTTTGAATATTGGTGGTGGATTCCCAATCAAAAATTCGTTGAATTTCGAATATGATTACGAATACATGGCGAAAGAAATCTTGTTGCAAATTAAAATGATTTGTGATGAAGAAGGAATTCCTGTTCCAAATATTTTTACAGAATTTGGTTCGTTTACAGTAGGAGAAAGTGGAGGAGTAGTCTACAAAATTCTTTATCAAAAGAAACAAAATGATAAAGAGTATTGGGATATGATCGATTCTTCTTTTATGACAACTTTGCCAGATGCTTGGGCAATTTCGAAACGATTTGTAATGTTGCCAATTAACCGTTGGTACGATAAGTATGAACGTGTATTATTAGGAGGTTTAACATGTGATTCTGACGATTATTACAATTCAGAACAGCATGTAAATGCCATTTATCTTCCGAAATATGATCAAGCAAAACCATTGTATATCGGTTTCTTTAATACAGGAGCTTACCAAGATAATATTAGTGGTTTTGGTGGAATTAATCACTGTTTAATTCCTCAGCCCAAATATATTTTGATTGACGAAAATTATGAAGCAAAAGTATATTCAGAAGAACAAACGCATCAAGATGTGTTGAATACATTAGGATATAAATAATTAGAATTTTTAATAAAATATAAAACAAATAAAATGAGTAAAGGACCAATCAGTCAGTTTATAGAACATAACTATAGACACTTTAATGCAGCTGCTTTAGTTGACGCTGCAAAAGGATATGAGCAACACTTGTTAGAAGGTGGTAAAATGTTAATTTCTTTGGGTGGAGCAATGTCTACTGCTGAATTAGGAATTTCATTAGCGGAAATGATTCGCCAAGATAAAGTGCACATCATTTCTTGTACAGGAGCAAATTTAGAAGAAGACGTAATGAATTTAGTTGCGCATTCTCACTATAAAAGAATTCCAAATTACCGTGATTTAACACCAGAGCAAGAGCGCGAATTGTTAGATACACACTTCAACCGTGTTACAGATACTTGTATTCCAGAAGAGGAGGCTTTTCGTCGTTTACAAGAGCATTTAGAGAATGTTTGGCATGCAGCAGAAGAAAAAGGTGAGCGTTATTTACCACACGAATTTTTATACCAAGTTGTAAATTCTGGAGTTTTAGAGCAATACTACGAAATTGATCCGAAAGATTCTTGGATTGTTGCTGCTGCTGAGAAAAATTTACCTATCGTTTGTCCAGGTTGGGAAGACTCTACAACAGGAAACATTTTTGCGTCTAACGTAATCAAAGGAAATTTAAAAGCGTCTACAGTAAAATCTGGAATTGAGTACATGATTTACTTAACAGAGTGGTATCGTGCTAATTCTGATGGTAAAGGTGTAGGTTTCTTCCAAATTGCTGGTGGTATCTCTGGAGATTTCCCAATTTGTGTTGTTCCAATGATGTACCAAGATTTAGAGTGGACAGATGTTCCTTTCTGGGCGTATTTCTGTCAAATTTCTGATTCTACAACATCTTACGGATCTTATTCTGGAGCAGTTCCAAATGAGAAAATTACATGGGGTAAATTAGATGTTGATACACCAAAATATATGATAGAATCTGATGCGACTATTGTTGCTCCATTGATTTTCAACTATATTTTAGGAAACTAATCAATAGAATATATTAAGCATAAAAAAACCACTTCGATTGAAGTGGTTTTTTTGTTATATATCGTTCCGATAATTAATCTTTCATTGCTTCACCAGCTTTTCTATGCGTAAATTTTCCATAGATATGTCTTCTTGCAAAACGGCTTGGAGAATCAGAATTTACCATTTTGATGTACGTATTTTTAGGAACGCCAAAATACTCGTAATGATTTCCATCTAAATGTTCTACTTTCAAAATTTGTTCATCCATATAAAAATCATGAATGTTAGATTTTGCAGTTGTAATCGTATATTCTTCTTTGTTTTTTTCGTGCGTTTCAGGATTAATACTTACTAAAAAGTGGTATGCTTCGATCACAACTTTACTTTTTTCTTCAGCTTCTATTTTACCTGCTTCGTCGTTGATAAATTTATCAGGATGCGCATCTTTCATCGTATTTCTGTAAATTGTTTTCAACTCTTTTAGAGTTACATTTTTATCAACTCCAAGTAATTTTCTGTGTTCTACAACGCTTTTCATAATTATAATCCTTTTTTCGGAGTGCAAAAGTACGGATTATAAATCACGAAATGCGCTTAATATCCATAAGTTTCGTTAAGGTTATGATAAATAATTTTCTTTTTGTTGAGAATTTGATATTTCAATTCCAATACTATCCTTGTTTATAGAAATCAGTTTAGCTTGCTGAATAGGTTCGTTTTCGTATTCATATAGCTTTGGATCATCAGAATTAATATTTAATGTTTCAGAAACAATATCACTATAATCTGGTCTCGCGATATTGTTTGATTTTTCTAAAATAGGAAATTTAGATTCAGAATTATAGATATAAGCACGTTTCATTGCCATAACTTTTTTCGTAACTACTATTTTATATTCATCGTTTACTTTAATGGTTTGAATTGTATTCATATTGAATAAAAAACTAACGATAGATAGAAACGGAATTGCCATTGGTAAAATGCTCAATCCAACTAAAGCAAAAAGTAAAAAACCATAAATTTTGATATAGATAATTTTCCAAAATTTAATAACGATGTAAAAGGTGAAAATAATCCAAGTCCAAGCAAGAATTTGATAGGTATATTCTCCTTTTAAATTCAACCCCATAAGGTTTAAACTCAATAAAAATAAAATGAGGAGAACTGAAGAAATGATGTAGATTTTGAGTGATTTTGGCATTTAGGTTATGATTTATTTTTTCGAATATACATTATTTATATGATTTAATCGTTTTGTGTAAAATGAATTATCTCGAATATTTTTGTAATTTTAAGCAAGCTAACAACAAACAAAATAAGTATGAAATTGAAAGACGTTCCTGAATTGAAAAATTCTATTTTAGATCTTCCTTCAAAAGAAAAAGATAAACTTCTTTTGCGTCTTATCAATAAAGATGAAACTTTAGTAGAACATTTGCATTTTCAATTATTAGAGGATGAAAATGATTTGCAAGATCGTGTAAAAAATATTTATGAAAAGATTGATTTGCAGTTTGAAAAGTCTCATCACTTAATTAATCATATTAACATAAATAGAAGTCATCGTCAATTGTTGTTGACGTTAAAAACATTGAGTGGAATTGTGAACTATCATGTTCAAATTACGAAAGATAAAGTGTCAGAATTTGAATTGAGAAAATATATCATTCAAGAATCTTTTAGTCGTTATCCTTATCTTTTTGAAACTTATACAACAGGAGATAATGCAGAAAAATTATACAATTATCAACATGGGAGATTGAAATTGATTTTTTCTATTTTTGAAAAATTTCATGAAGATTTAAAATTCGATTATTTAAACGATGTTGATGAAATTAATAATTTTTTAACAAAAACTCCTATAAATTTTAAATCTTAATAATTCTTTTAAACAAAAGGTTGCTTATGTAATATTGTGTAAAATATAATTAATTATGCTATAATAGCTTTATTTTTAATTTGTTTGGTCTATTTTTTGTTAGGATTTATGATGTGAATTAACAAATTATTAATTTAATTAATTGTTAAATATCGAAAAAAATATAGTTAGTTCTGTGTAAACCGAACTAACTATTTTATATTTGCATGGTTTTGTAGATTATATAATTATGAATATAAAAAATCAAGCATGTAATTTGGATCTTTTTTGCAGCTTTAGTGCTTTTTTGGAGAGAACTTATGGTTTTCCTCCACTGACGGCTAAGTTGCAAGCATACATGATTTTAGAATCAGATGAGGAGGGATTTACTTTCGAAGAACTTCTTGAGGTTTTTAATGTTAGTAAAAGTTCCTTATCAAACTCTATTAACTACTTACTATCGATGAAACACATCGAGTACATAAATAAAATTAATTCTAGAAAAAGATATTTTAGATTAAATTTTAATTATTTGACAGAAAAATTAGAATTTTTATTTGAAATGATTTCTCAAGATATAGGTTATACAAATCGAATAAAAGAACATAAACTAGCGAATAATACGCTTTCTAAAAATGTTGATAATAGAGTAGTTGATATCTATTTGGAACATCTTAATCAAACAAAAGTGATATTAGACGAGACAATACAAAAAATAAATAAAATTCAACTAGAAAATAAGTAAAAGTAATATGAAAAACGTTAACGTTATAATGGTTGGTGCTTTGGCAATAGCTTTGAGTTCTTGTGGAAAGAAAGACAATGTTGCTGCTCAACAAGCACAAGGTCCAACGCCTTATCCGGTAGTTGATGTGCCTACGAAAGTGGTAACGAGTTATGATGAATACCCTGCAAATATTCAAGGTATTGTAAATAATGATGTTCGTGCAAAAATCCAAGGATATATTACAGAAGTTTATGTTGATGAAGGTCAATATGTACAAGCTGGTCAACCTTTGTTCAAATTAGAGACAAATGTTTTAACTCAAAATGCGGATGCTTTAAAATCAGGTGTTGGTGCAGCGCAAGCTAATGTAAAAGCGGCTCAGGCTAATGTAAGTGCAGCAGAAGCGGCAGTACAAGCAGCTCAAGTAGAGGTAAACAAATTGACTCCGTTGGTACAGAAAAATATTATTAGTAATGTACAATTAGAAACTGCAAAAGCTAATCTAGCAAAAGCACAAGCGAGTTATAATCAAGCTGTAGCTGCTAAGTCTCAAGCGCAGGCTGGTGTTACTGAAGCTCAATCAAATTACAAAGGAGCTCAAGCAAATGTAGATTATTCTGTTGTTAGAGCACCTATTAGTGGAGTGGTTGGTTCTATTAATTCTCGTCA
>NZ_DLOC01000078.1:0-26661 GCF_002478465.1 Empedobacter sp. UBA7494 | reverse complement strand
ATTCTTAAAATAAATTTATTTAGATTTAATATAAATAAAATTTTAATGTTTTATTAATTTATGATAATTAATTATAACACAATAACTCATAAAAAAAGTGGACTTAATACTAAGTCCACTTTATATATAAGAAATTTTAATTCTTATTAGAAACTATATGCAACACTTGCATTCCAAGTTCTACCTAATCCCCATCCCTGACCATTTTTATTCTCACGAATAATATATTGGTCATTAAATAAGTTCTTAATATTTCCTCTAAATCTTATTTTCTGAGAACCAAATTTAACTTGATAACTTGCTCCAAAATCTACTTTTGCATAAGGGCGCAATTTGTTTGGCGCGTATTCTTTACCATTTGTAATTGCATCAATTGCAGCTTCAGCATCAACTTGAGAATAAACTCTTGCATAATAATTAAAATCTGTATCAAATGATAAGTTTTTAGTTACATCAACTTTTGTTCCCATACCAAATGTAAATTGGGCAGCATCACCAACTTTAATACCTGATAAATCTACAGCATCATATTGCTTAATAATAGTTCCAGCATCGTTATTTCTACGTTGCATAGGAGTTTTACCATCATATTTCCAATCTCCAATAGACATAAAACCTCTTAAAGTCCAGTTACGCACAACTTTAGCATCAAAGTCAATTTCAATTCCTTTATGAACTTGAGTTACATCATTTGCATATTCAGAAAAACTAAATTCTTCAATAACTTGACCGTTTTGATCTTTAATCTGCTCTTGTCCGTAATCCATCAACAAGAATCTGTTAGCCCATTTAGTATAATAAGCATTAATATTAACATTTAAAGTCCTTGTCTTGAAACGATATCCTGCTTCTAAACCTGTAATTTCTTCGTTATCAACCTTAGGTTCTTGTATATCCACTGTATTAAACGCAAATATGTTATCTAAAAACGGTTGACGAGAATATCGTCCAGCATTAACAAAGACAGCATGATCTTTTAAGAATGAATATGCCATACCTCCTTTTACATTCCATCCTAATTTACTTACTTTATCAGATTCTTTTTCGACTCCTCCATAATTCCAACGATCGAATTTTTGGTACGACTGATTAGATACTGCTCCTTGTACAAATACAGAAAAACCGCCTACAGTATATTCTGCCTGTCCAAAACCTCCTTGATAATTAATATTTTCGCTATAATCACGATTTGTTCTTTGACTAGGGTCTGCATATTTAAACAATGCTTTCCATGGATTTGTAGAAAAAGTTTCATTGACAACTACATTTTGTCCAGAATATTTATTTTTTTCATTCCATCCTTTTAATCCAAATAAATTAACCATTTGTTGGAAATGACGACCTTCATAAAAACGAACATCAGCACCCACATTAAATGTTAAACCAGTCTTTGTATCGTAAGTTAAATTAGTTACTCCTCCATACCAAAAATGGTTATTAACTGATGAACGAATAGCGCCATTATTAATTGATTTTCCATTAATATCAACTCCTCCGTTGTTTCCAATACCATCTTGATCTAAAAGATTATTTTGTTCAATTAAATCAAAGTCAACTAATCCATTTTTCAATGTACTTGACGCTCTACCTACTCCAGAAGTTCCTCCTCCTGTTCCTAATGACGCATAAGCAACAGTAGATAAATTCATATTTTCATTAATTGTCCAATCCCAGTTTAAGTTAGCTACAGGTTTGTGATAATAGTTAGTTCTTAAGTTTTCACCCTCTCCTTTATAATAACCATATGTTGTATTATACTTTCTTCCGTAACCATATTTTTCTGCATCAGCCCATTGTTTTTGATTCTTAGTAGAATAATTTTGACCATGCTCTTGTGGTGCACCAAAAATCATAAAGTTAAGATTATGACGTTCATTTGGTTTATAACCTACAGAAACGAAATACGCTTGCCCACTACCTTCTGTACCTTGTGCAAACTTACGGTGTGCTTGCCAGTGGTTTAATAAAATAGAGAATCCCCATTTTCCTTTTAATCCTGTATCATAAGAAATTGTTCCTCCAAAATAAGAATCATTTCCTGCTACAAAACGAGCAAAACCACCTTGTTTTCTCTCTGTTGCTTTCGTAATAATATTTACTGTACCACCTACAGAAGAAATTGCCAATTTAGAAGATCCTAAACCTCGTTGAATCTGAACTGCATTTGCAACTTCAGTCATTGCAGACCAGTTAGACCAATAGATGTTTCCATCTTCCATTCCATTGATTGGTTGCCCATTCAATAAAAAAGCAGTGTTTTGTTCCGTAAATCCACGCAAATACATGTGAGAATCACCAAAACCTGCAGATTGATCAGATACATATACAGATGGCGTATTTGCCATAATCTCAGGAAACTCTACATTACCAACTGCTTTATCTTGAATTTCTTGTTTCGTAATTGTAGAAACAGCAACTGGTGTTTTACGATCCTCTACAATATCGATAACTCCTTTACCAATGATTAATGTTTCTCCTAAAGATACGTTTTCGCCTTGTTCAACCTTTGTAGAATCTGTTGGTTCAACAACTTGGGCGAAAGATAATGATGCCATTAAGGCAAAAGCTCCTACTAGTAAAAGCTTAGTTGAGTTTAACCTCATCTTATGAAATAGTTTTAAAAGTTTACTACTGCAAATTTCTATACTTTAAATGAGATTATTGTTAAATTATGGTAAAATTTTATAAAATCAATTAACATTTTAAATATTATTTACAGTATTTTATTCAAAACAGTCGATATTTTATCAATATTTTAAATTACATGAAGTAATTGTATTAAATATTAAAGATTATTTAATATTTAATTAAAAATTAACATAATGAAAATGTTAATTTTTAACATTAATTATCAACGTACACTGATTTTTTTTTAAAAAAAAAGTAAAAATTCAAGCAAAAAACAATTATTTAGAATCAGTATTAATAAAATATTATCCAATAACTTTTTTATTTATAAGCTGATACTAATAAATTTTCAAAATAAATTATTCAAATACAATATAGCTAACGTTAAAATCTATTATTTAGTATTCTTACTACAACAAAAAAATTAAAATGTTAAAGAAATCAAGCCTTAACAGCTTTTAAACTCAAGTCAAAGTTGGGAGCGGAATGAATAATCGCACCAGAAGAAATAAAATCAACACCCGTTTCGGCAATTGCTCGAACAGATTCTTTTGTAATTCCGCCCGAAGCTTCCGTTTTTATTCGCCCATTTATATATTGAACCGCTTCTTTCATCGTTTCAAGATCAAAATTATCCAACATAATAAAATCTACATTTGCATCCAAAGCTTCTTTTACCTCATCCATATTACGCGTTTCCACTTCTATTTTTAAATGTAAATGATGTTTTGACAAATAATCTTTGGTTTGCGCAACCGCTTTTGTAATATTTCCACAAAAATCGACATGATTATCTTTTAACATCACCATATCGTATAAACCAAAACGATGATTCTCTGCTCCTCCAATTTTAACTGCCCATTTTTCGATCATTCGGAAATTAGGTGTTGTTTTTCGTGTATCCAAAATTTTGGCATTTGTTCCGCTTACCAATTCCATCATTTCGTGCGCATAAGTTGCAATTCCAGACATTCTCTGCATACAATTCAACGCTAATCGTTCGCAAGTTAAAATTGATTGTGAAGATCCTTTTACTTTGAAAGCAACATCTCCAAATTGTACTTTATCGCCATCATTTTTATATTGTTCTATTTTTAAAGATGGATCAAACGTATCAAAAATAATTTTCGTTAATTCAATTCCAGCAATTATTCCGTTATCTTTCACTTTCAGTTCCGCTTCTTGAATTGCATCATACGGAACCGACGCTAACGTTGAATGGTCGCCATCGCCAACATCTTCCAAAAAAGCTTGACGAATAAAAAGTTGTAATTTTTCTTGTGTGATATATGGAGGAAAATTCATTATCTATATGTTAAGGATGCAAATTTTGATTGATTAAATTCTTTCTTGGTTTTGTATTCGTAATACTCGGCCCAAGTACCATTTTCTTCGCGCACAACAGTAATCAACACTTGTACTGAAGGATCATTTTCGAAGAAATTTTTGATCTGAAGTTTATATTCTTTGTCATCAATTTTACCTTTTGTAATATCTATTGCTCCAGATTTGAAAGCCGCATCAAAAGCGGTTGCATAAGGATCGATAGAAGCCATTTCGAAAAGATTAGAAAACTTTCCTAAATAATATTCCCGACTTCCGTTATTACCAAAAGTTGTTAAATTAAATTCTTTATCAATTCTTACTTCAATCGTTTCTTCATCAGTTTTTAAAGTA
This sequence comes from Empedobacter sp. UBA7494, assembly GCF_002478465.1. Taxonomy (NCBI): domain Bacteria; kingdom Pseudomonadati; phylum Bacteroidota; class Flavobacteriia; order Flavobacteriales; family Weeksellaceae; genus Empedobacter; species Empedobacter sp. UBA7494. Next base: position 22,356 of record NZ_DLOC01000078.1, on the reverse strand, counting down.
AACAATACACGATTTTCCGAAGGAAACTTCTCAAAATCATTATTTTTTTCTGCCGATTCGTAACGCAAAGGCATTGTATATTTCATTGCAACTGCTTTTTCATCAACTCCTTTTGCAGGAGTTATTTTTAGATTAGCTCGCTCCATTTTATTATTCAACAAAACTAAACTAGACAATGCTACACTATTAAAAATTGGATTCGAACCATCAGTCGAGACATCTCCAAAATTACCATCTTCATTAATTTTAAAACCTAATTTAGATTGAGCAGTTTCGATATGAAGATAATCAGCAATATTAGAAAAGAATGAAATTTGAGTTTGAATATCTTGATTCAAATTTTTGTTCATACATGCTTGTAGCTCGCTATTTTCTTTTAAATTTTCACAACCAAAATACACAACCGCTTTCTTGGCTTCTTTACCAAAAGTCAAACTTACGTTTTGTTTTTCTTTCGAATTTTGAGCAAAAGAAAAACTCATTGCAAAACATGTAACGAACAGAAATAATTTCTTCATTAATTAAAATCTTTGTTATAAAAAGTTCCTCGATTTTCTTTTTGATTGATACTTTGCTCAATGATTAAATGTGCGACATCAACCAAATTTCGAAGTTCTAAAATTTTAGGTGAAACAATCGTAAAATAATAAATTTCTTTGACCATTTTCTCGATTTCATTGATACGATTTTGTGCAATTTGCAAACGATTATCGCTTCGTACAATTCCGACCAATTCGCTCATCATCGCTTGTAATTGTTTGCGTAAATAAGAAATCAATACTAATTCTTCTTGCACTTTCATTCCTTCTTCGTTCCATTCTGGAAACTCAAAATTATAAATCGAAAATTGATTATCATTTAATAAATCGACCGTTTTTAACGCTGCACGATGACCAAAAACCATCGCTTCTAACAACGAATTCGAAGCCAAACGATTTGCACCATGTAAACCCGTATTAGAACATTCGCCAACCGCAAACAAATTCTCGATAGATGTTTTTCCTTCTAAATCGACGTCAATTCCACCACACAAATAATGCGAAGCAGGAACAACCGGAACCAATTCGGTAAACATATCGTAGCCTTCGGATTTACATTTTTCGTAAATATTAGGGAAATGTTCCAAGAATTTTTCTTTCTCTAAGTGTCGACAATCAATATAAACATAATCATCTCCGCGCAATTTCATTTCATTATCAATCGCACGCGCCACAATATCACGAGAAGCCAATTCTTCACGTTCATCATATTTGTGCATAAACAACTGGCCATCTTTCGTACGCAATTTCGCACCAAAACCACGAACAGCTTCCGAAATCAGAAATAACTGTCCATCAAATTCGCTGTAAAAAGCCGTTGGATGAAACTGAATAAATTGCATTCCCGAAACGGTTGCTTTCGCACGTCGAGCCAACCCAATTCCATCGCCAGTTGCAATGATTGGATTCGTCGTATTTTTATAAACATGACCAACTCCGCCTGTTGCTAACAAAGTTACTTTGGCTAAATGTTGTTCAACTTTATCTGTATTCAAATCTAAAATATATGCACCAAAACATGTTGTTTTCTCTGCTATATCACGATTCAAATGATGTTCTGTAATCAAATCTACTACAAAATGATGCGTAAAAACTTGAATATTTGGATATTCTTTGATTGCTTCTAACATCGCGCGCTCAATCTCCCAACCTGTCACATCTTTATGATGAACAATTCTGTTTTCGGTATGTCCACCTTCACGACCAAGGTCATAAATTCCTTCGTTATTTTTATCAAAACGAACGCCCCAATCTATAATTTCATTGATACGTTCTGGTGCTTCTTTTACGACAACCTCAGCCGCTTCCAACTTACACAAACCATCTCCTGCACGAAGCGTATCTTCGATATGTTTCTCGAAACTATCTTTCTCGAAATCGCTCACAACAGCTACTCCGCCTTGCGCATATTTCGTATTGGTTTCGTCTTTATTTGCTTTGGTTACAATGGTAATTTTCGTATCAGGATTTCGAATCGCGATTTTCAACGCATACGAAAGTCCAGCAATTCCAGAACCAATGACTAATACATCTTGAATAGCCATTATTTGATTTTTTCTGATAAATCTAACATTCTATTAATTGCAGCTAACGCTTTAACTCGTAATTCTTCTTCTATTTGAATTTCTGGCAATTCATATTTCATGCACAGATATAATTTTTCTAATGTTGATAATTTCATATAAAAACATTCAGAACAATTACACGATTCATCTTGAACCAAAGCTGGAATTAATGTTTTATTCGGAGCAAGTTTTTGCATTTCGTGTAAAATTCCTTCTTCCGTTGCCACAATAAATTCTTGCGCATCATTTTCTACCACATAATCTAACAAACGAGACGTTGAGCCAATGAAATGTGCGAATTTCAATAAATCTTCTTGCGCTTCTGGATGCGCAATTAATTTAGCATTTGGATGATCAGCCATTTGTTGTGCAACTCTTTCCAAAGAAAACGCCTCATGTACGATACAAGCACCGTCCCACAAAATCATTTTGCGATTACAAACTTGATTTAAGTATCGACCTAAATTACGATCTGGAGCAAAAATAATTTCTTGCTCTTCTGGCAACGAATTAATAATCGCTTCCGCATTAGAAGAAGTAACAATAATATCTGATTCCGCTTTAACACCCGCATCACAATTGATATAACTCACTACAATCGCATTTGGATGTTGCTCACGCAAACCACGTAAACCTTCTGCCGAACAAGAATCTGCTAAAGAACAACCCGCTTTTGTATCGGGTAAAACAACTTTTTTAGAAGGGTTCAAAATCTTTGCAGCTTCTGCCATAAAATGAACACCACAAAAAACAATCATATCAGCTTCAGTTTTTGCAGCAGCACGTGCCAATTGTAACGAATCACCTAAATAATCTGCTAAATCCTGAATTTCTCCTGACTGATAATAATGCGCCAAAATCACCGCATTTTTCTCTTTGCGTAATTTATTGATTTCCGCAATCAAATCAGTTCCTTTTGGAATTTCAACATCCAAATAACCTTTATAATCTAACTTTTCTATCGCTTGTTCTAATGTATTCATTTGTGAGTGATTTTATTTAACACCTAATTGCTTTTTCACTTCTTTTGACAACGCATCTTTGTGCAGTGTAAAAGCAATTGATTTCATTCTGAAAAATGGTTTCGACATATAAATATGTCCATTATTTCCTAAATCTGTTGTTCCCCAAGAATTTTTCACATCATAATATTGATTTCCCAATTGATCTTTCAAAATTCCCGTAATATGCATTAAATGGTCGTCTTCTGTCGAATAATCTTCAAAAGCAGCTTGACGCTCATCAGCAGAAACCCATTTTTCAGGTAAAATCTGAACAAAATAATCTGATTCTAAACCTTCTGAAGGCCAAATTGCCATTCCATATTTTTTAGAAAATGTTTTTTCAGAAACATCTGTATCAAAAGCCGCTGTATATCCTTTATATAACGCTTCGTCCAATACTTTCATGTATTCATCTAATGGTAAATTATAATATGAACCATTTGAGAAATTATCTGGCACTTGTAAAATAAATTGTGAATAATATGGCGCTTGCTGAAAAGATGTCAAGGTTACATAATCATCAGGATTTATTTTCAAGGCTTTTGCAAATTCTTGTGGTGTATATTCTTTTCCTTCGAACTTAAATTTTGTTGGAGGAACACCTAATTTATCATTCAATTTTTGATCAAATTTTGATTTCCAATCTGCTGTTAAATATTTTTTAGGATTTTTTACAATCGAATCTAATCCAACTTTCAAATCTTTTACCAACATTTCGTGGTTATGCTTCACATCTGTTCCATTCGCAAAACCTGCATAAACTTCGTTTGGAACTAATCCATTTTTACGAACCGAATTTAAAACATCATGCGACAAACCTCCTTGACTAAACTGTGCTTTTCCTTGGCGATATACATAATTATACGCTTTTACAGGATAAGTAAAACGCACATTATACATTTCCGATAAATCGACATCTTTTCCTGTCAAACGCTTCACTTCCGATTCTAAAAAAGAAGTTGTCGAAAATGACCAACAAGTTCCCGTTTTTCCTTGCGAAATAATAGGAAGTGCAGAATTATTAACTAATTCCTTAAATTTGAAAGGTGTTTCTTGTGCCGAAACCAACATACTTACAAAAGCGATGCTAGAGAATATATATTTTTTCATTTGTGTTTGTATAGATTTCAAAAGTAAAGTTATTTTATGAAGTTTTATTATAAAATGTAGAACGAAAACTTCTTTTCTGAATTACATAAAAATTATATTTTTACGTAAATATTTAATTCTTATAAATGAAAGAATATATTAGTAGAAAATATAATAGTTTTTATAATGTGCTTATTATAATTGTTTTAAACATATTAATTCTATTTACTTCAGTAATTATTTTCACTTATTTAGACGAAATAATTGCAAAAAATAAATATGATGTCTTGATTTTTTGTATTTCATTTATACTAATTTTATGTGTTTTTATTCGGATTAATTATCAGATTAATGAAATAGTGTTAGATAATAACATTAACCAACTTACAATTAAAAAGGTATTTTCAAAAAAAACATTTAATCTTAATGAAGTTCAAGAAATTAATCAATTTGTACTTCCATATTTAAATTATATCAAAATAAATAACAAAAAGTTCTTTTTTATATCAAGAGCTATTGATCCTTTTGGTGATAATTTTACATTTAATAGCGAAGAAGATTTAGAAAACATAAGATGTACTATTGATTCAATAAAAAATAACATTAATTAAAAATTTTCATTTATTTTAAATACATAATATTTCATTTTTCGAACAAATTATAAATCAAATCAGTATAAATATTCAATTTTTATTCATCTTAAAATTAATTTTCGTGAAAATGCCATAAATGACTCAAAAACCTATTAACTTTGCTCAAACATTACACAGATGCAACCAAGAGAAGATTTTTTATTGAAAGCTTACGAGCTGGGAATTATAAAATTTGGAAATTTTACTTTAAAAAGTGGTATAGAATCTCCTTTCTATGTCGATTTAAGACCTTTAGCTTCGAGTCCACAATTACTAAAAACTTTAGCAAACAATTTATTAGATTTAGTTGAAGATGTAGAATACGACTTGATTTGTGGAGTGCCTTACGCAGCATTACCAATGGCGACTACAATGAGTTTAACATCGAATATTCCTTTGATTATCAAACGTAAAGAAAACAAAGGTTACGGTACTAAACGTATGGTAGAAGGTGTTTTTGCAGAAGGACAATCTTGTCTTTTAGTAGAAGATGTAATTACATCTGGACAATCTTTATTAGAAACAATTGATCAAGTTGAACGCGAAGGTTTACGTGTAAAAGATTTGGTTGTTGTTTTAGACCGTGCACAAGGTGGTTCAGACAAATTAAAAGAACAAGGGTACAACGTGAAAACGTTATTTACAATTCACGAAGTAATCGATATTTTACATAAATATCACCGTTTGAGTGATGATGAAGCGAAAAAAATCAAAGACTTTTTAGCTTTACCTCCAGAAGCGGCTCCTGCAAAACAACGTATTGCATTGGAAAACAAAAAAATTGTACATCCAGTTGGAAAACGTTTAGTTGAATTAGCACTTAAAAAACAATCAAACTTGATTGCTTCTGCTGATTTAATTACTTCTGAAGAAATTATTGATTTCGCTGGTAAAGTTGGTGATCATGTTGTTGCTTTAAAATTACATTCAGATATTATTCAAGATTTTTCGGACAATTTAATTGTTGAATTGAAAAAAATCGCACGCGAAAAAGAATTCTTATTATTCGAAGACCGTAAATTTGGTGATATCGGAAATACACAAGAATTACAATTCAAGAAATCGATTTATAAAATTTCTGATTGGGCAGATTTAGTAACTGTTCATCCAATTGGAGGTTTAGAATCATTAAAAGTTTTCGAAAATACAGGCGTAATCACAATTGTAGAAATGTCTTCGAAAGGAACATTGACAGACGATTATTACTTTACAAAAGCAATTAATGTTTCGGAACAATCTGGAAATGTTTTGGGAGCTGTTGCGCAACGCCAAGTTCCTGATAACTTGTTGTTGTTTACACCTGGTGTTAATATTTCTTCGACTGGAGATAATAAAGGACAACAGTACAATACGCCTGAATTGGTTTTCAAAAATTACCACACAGACTTTATGATTGTTGGTCGTGGAATTTACAAAGCTGCTGATGTAAAAACTGCAGCTAAAGAATACCAAACTTTAGGTTGGGTTTCTTACTTACAAAGTTTGAATAACTAAGATTTAGATAAATTTTAAAAATATAAAGCAAGCTAAATTAAGCTTGCTTTTTGTTTTTTATTTCGTTTGAATTTTACTTCAATACAAATTTATGAGAAATAGAATTTCCTTGATTGTCATTAATTGTAGCTATATAAAACCCTGTTGATAAATTAGACAAATTTACACTTCCGTTTGATTGATCAGAATTAAACATTTTAACAGTTCGTCCAGTTGCATCTATAATTTTTATCGAAATTGATGCATTAAAATTTAGTTGATAACTCAATATTTTATTTGAAACAAAAATTTTAGACGAATTTTTATCGACATCATTTGTTCCTAAAGTTGAGGTCTTAGCCGCTTCAACCACATATTCAATTCCTAATTTCGTAAATTTTGCTGCGTGTGTAGACGTACTTCCCATTGAAGCATAGGTATCGTTTACAGAATGTATATAAGGATTATCTTCTCCCATTTTAGCTTCAAAAGGTAAAGTTGCTGCAAAACCATTTTCGTACCAACTAAAATGATCAGAACATCCATAACCACATTTTGACGTATCATATGTAAATTGATGCAAACCAGTTGTGTTATATTCGTACATCAATTTCATCAAAAACGAATTGAGATTTGCATCACAATAAGCATCCGTCATCAAAATAACATCCTTTGCAGAACCTTTGTAATTCGTCATATCAAATTGTACATAACCTATTACATTTTTATTCTCCGAAGCGTATTTCTGCGCAATTTCTTTCGACCCTACCAAACCTATTTCTTCTGCTGCATAAGCCATAATTTCGGTAGTTCGTTGCGGTTTGAAATTATTTTTTAACAACACACGTAAAACTTCTGTAATTGTTGCAATTCCAGATGCATTATCATCTGCTCCTGGTGCAAAAGTTTGATTTGCATTCCAACCAACAGTCGAATCGGCATGACCTCCAATAATCACAAATTCATCTTTCTTTTCAATTCCATTAAAAGTCAAAATCAACGACTTCATTGGCGTATTCACATGATCAACGATTCTTACAAATACGTCAGTTCGTCCTACATCAGCAATCATTTTCACCCAAACTTCTTTCAATTTAAGAACCGCATTATTTGCTTCTTGTCGTGTATGATAACGCGTTTTGAAATCTTCTAACATCAAAATTGTTTTCTCAATTTCTTTCACATCAACATCATTCAATGCCGTAGTTATAAAAACTTGTTCTGATATTGTATAATTGAAAGGTGCTTTTTTCTGAGATGGCTTTTCTTGAAGTGATTGTAGTGCATCTTCTTTCGAATTTCTAAAAATATAACCATGTCCATGCGCAAATTTCCCATGTAAACTTTCAGCAATTTCTGGATGAAAATAAATAGCAGAAAAATTATTTTTTGAAGAAATTATTTCAATAGAATCCGTATGATTTTTTTGTAAAAAAGCGGCATTCTCAGTCTCCATTGTCGCAAAAATGAAGTTTTCTCTGGATTGCGCAAAAGAATAAAGCCCATTCAATAAAAATGTGGTAAGTAGTAAAAGTTTAGTTTTCATAAAAAATCATATTAATGTAAAACAAATATATGATTAATAAACTTTTATCAAATTTATTTCAAATAAAAAAATCCATCTTTCGATGGATTTTTTATTAATATTTTAATTGAAACTTTATATAGGTAATCTTTTTACCTTCTTCCAAAAATTTCGATTCATAATATGTTTGTACAGCTGTTACAATTTCTGGAATATCTGAATGATCTGGGTGATAAACATCGTGTGTAGAACGAATCACTTCGTGTCCTTCGATGTGAATAACACCATGTGTATATCCGTGTAAAAATTCAGAGTCCGTTTTTAAGTTTACTGTTCCTTCTGGTTTCAAGATAGTATTATAACGTCTCAAAAATTCAGGATCTGTTAAACGATGTTTTGTTCTTCTGTATTTGATTTGTGGATCTGGGAAAGTAATCCAAATTTCACTCACTTCATTTTCAGCAAAAAGATGATCGATAATTTCGATTTGAGTTCGAAGAAATCCAGCATTTTCAATTCCTTCATCCAAACAAGTCTTAGCACCACGCCAAAATCTTGATCCTTTAATATCTACTCCGATAAAATTACGATCCTTGTCACGACGTGCCATTGCAACTGTATATTCTCCTTTTCCGCATCCAAGTTCTAACACAATTGGATTATCGTTCTTGAAAAATTCTTTGTTCCAATTTCCTTTTAATGCAAACTCGTTAATCGCCTCTTCTCGTGTTGGTTGCACAACATTCTGAAAAGTTTTATTTTCGTTAAATCTTCTGATTTTATCTTTTCCCATTTCGGATATATTTTGCGCGAAATTACGAGATTTTGCTTAATCTAAAAAACTGTTCTGAAAACACATAAATATCATCAAATAGTATTTATGTAAAAAGGTTTGTTATTTTTGTATTGAAAAACTAAAATTAGAAAAATGGATTTTATCAAACAATTTCATAGTGGCTGGGCTTATCTTGTGATTTTGATGGGCGTTATCTTTGTGATTTCAACATTAATTTATGCGATTTCTAAAAAAGATACAAACGCAACAATTAAAAAAATCGGGTTATTTACAACCATTACTTTTCACGTTCAATTATTACTTGGATTAGTCTACTATATTATGATGTTTTCTGCTTTGGAACCATCAGGAATAATGAAAGATTCTGGCTTGAGATTAACTTTTGTTGAACACCCTATGATGATGATTGCAGGTGTTGTTTTTATGACAATTGCGAATGCAAAATTGAAACGATCTACAACTGTACCAATGAGCGTTGCAGTCTTTGCAATTATTGGTTTAGTTTGTATTTTAAGTAGAATTCCTTACCATGTTTGGTTTGCTTAAAAATTTAGAATAAATTCATAGAAAAGAGTATTAAGTTATTAATACTCTTTTTATATTTTTATGTGATTTATAATTTTTTTATTCTAATTTCGTTATTAACAAGTCGCTAAAGCTTTCTTTTAAATTTTAAGAATCTTTGGCACTCGATTTGAAATAGACTTGTACAAACTAAGAAAGAAAATGAAATATATAAAATATCTATTCTCTTTGCTTTTGGTTTTAGTAACTTTTAACCTAAACGCTCAAGATTTTCATACAGCAAATATCAAGGTTGATTACGAACAAGAAACCGGAACTTTAAATATCACTGCACGTTCATTTACCAATCAGTTGGAAAAAGCCGTTGGTGCAGATGTTTCGAACAAATCTAACTTCGAAAACAAGTTGAAAGCGTATGTAAATAGTAAAGTTGATGTCAAAGTAAATGGTAAAGCTTTGGGAACTTCTTATTATGGTTATCAGGTAAATGATAAATCGACACGAGTTTTTTTTAAGTTTGATAAAATTTCTAATATCAACTCGATAGAACTAAAAGTAGCTTTGTTGACAGATATTTTTAATGATCAACAAAACATTGTAACCTTTGATGTCAAAAATAAAAAAGACACAAAAGTATTAACAGGAAATAACGACACCGTAAAGATGTCTTTCTAATAAAGCAAAAGCCTTCCGATTTTGGAAGGCTTTTTTATTTCAAATATGCTTAATAATTATCTCTAATAATTCGCAATAACTTTTCATTCTCATTTCGAATCCAAGATAAATCTTTGATTGAATTATTATTCATCAAACTAAAAATTAACGTTCTTCCAGATTTCGTTTTCAAATAACCACTCAACGTTACATTATTGTTCAACGTTCCTGTTTTGGCATAAATATAAGGTTGCGCCGAATCTTTGTATCTATTTTTGATTGTTCCCGTTTTACCACCGATTGGGAAAATAGAAAACAAACGTTGCTCAGGAAATTCGTTATACATTTTCCCTAAAACCTGTGCAAAACTTTGTGGTGTAAACAAATTATAACGCGATAATCCCGAACCGTCAAACCACTCTGGTTGTTGTTTCAAATCATTCAACAAATATCTTTTCGAAAAGGTAATCGTTTCAGAAGCGCTCAGTTTTCCTGGTAAAGTACTCGAAGCTAAAATCAATAAATGTTCTGCCAAAAAATTATCGCTATTTTCCATCATTTCGCGGTAAACATCATCTGATTTCTGACTATAAAACACTTTCGGATTATTGACCATTGGCGTTTTGACCATATCAACAGGTTTACCCAAAATTTGCGACAACGATTTTTCTATTACCGTTTCATTCACAATAAAAGGAACTTTTTCTGTTCGTTTTTTATTGCTGATATAAAATTTATTGTCATAGAAATTCCTCGGCTCTGGCATTTCTCTAATTTCTGTTAATTCTTCAAAATATGTTGGAAATGTTTTGATTGAACTTCCATTTTTCGAAATTGAAACTAAATTTTCATGAATCGGAAACTGACTTCTTTCTGGCGCATAATCTTTTCTAAAATCGTCCCAAGTCCAACCTGGTAAAAAAGATTCTTCGTCGAAATTATTCCAATGAAAAACAATTTTAGAACCATTACTTTTCAAGAAATCTAACGCTCGTGTATTTTTATATTTTGGATGCAAAAAAGTTGGATCTCCAGTTCCTTCGATATGCAATTCGTCACCAATCAACTGATATTTGAATGCAGGAATCGAATCATTTAACATTTTCATCGCTGTATACAACGTAAAAATTTTGGTGTTAGAAGCTGGAATAAAAAATTTGTTTCCGTTATAATTATAAATTTCTTCTTTCGTAATTGGATCATATAAATAAAATCCCGTGAATTGAGTGGAATAGAAATCAGAATTGAGATGTTTCTCAATTAATTCGGTCTGCGCAAAAAGATGCGCAGACAAAAAAATTGATAATATGGTAAGTAAATACTTCATTAATCTTTGTTCTCGAAAGGAATTGTTGACGAGTTCGATTCGTTTTTAATAATCATTTCTGTATGTGGATAAGGCATCGAGATATTGTTGTCGTCTAACGCATATTTTACCGCGCGATACAATTGCCAATAAGCTGTCCAATAATCGCTATTTTTCACATAACAACGCACAGCCAAATTCACAGAACTTGCAGCAAATTCTAGAATCTCAACCGTTTTAGATTGTGTATCATCAACCAATTCATTTTTCTCTAAAACATTCAACAAAACTTCGCGCGCTTTGTCAAAATCATCATCATAAGAAATACCAACATTTACATCTAATCGGCGATATTCTTTTACAGAATAATTGGTAATTGGATTGTTAAATAAATTCCCATTTGGCAAAGTTATGATCTGTCCTTTTGCAGTTGCAATTACTGTATTTAGTAAATTTATCGACTCTACACTTCCTTCATTTCCTTGCGATACGATATAATCTCCAACTTTGAAAGGTTTGAAAAGAATAATTAAAATTCCTGCTGCAAAATTTGATAAAGAACCTTGCAAAGCTAAACCAACTGCTAAACCAACACCTCCTAAAGCTGCAACAAAACCAGAAGCATTAAAACCTAATCGCCCTACAACAAAAGTTAATACAATAGCTTTGAATAATATATTAAGAATTGGAATTAAAAACGTGCGAATTGATAAATCGACATTTCGTGCAACCATTCTTTTTTCGATTAACTTGACAAGTTTACCTGTTACCCAAAAACCAATTATTAAGGTTAATAAAGCAGAAACTAAGCTCCATCCAACTTCAGAACCCTTCGTTAATAACCATTGTGTAAAGTTTTCTAAATCCTTAAATGGTGTTGTTATTACATCTTGCAAACTATCTACTTTGTCTTGCTCTTGCATAATTATTCTTTTTTATTAGTAATTCAGTTGATAAAATTAGTTCCAATCTAACATCTTTTCAAAAAAATAGAAAAATTATCATTTTTTTTAACTAATTTTAATAAATATGAATATTGGTACAATATTCGTTAAGAACAAATTACAACTTAAAAAAGGCTATAATTAAAAATTAAAATCTATGAACATTATTGAATTAGTAAAAGGGTATATTACCCCAGATTTGATCTCGAAAACTTCATCAGAATTAGGTGAAAATGAATCGGGAATTTCTAAAGCAATCAATGCATTTATTCCTATTCTTTTAGGAGGTGTTTTAGAAAAAAAGAATTCTACTACAGGCTTATTTCATACCATCAAATCTTTTGGTGCTTCTCGTGGATTAGCAAATATTTCGACAGAACAAGAAACACCCGACACGATTAAAGAATTAATCAATGTTATTTTTGGTTCGAATGCTCAACCAATCGTTTCTAAAATTGCTGAATATGCAGGGATTTCGACAGGTTCATCTTCAAAATTATTAGACTTAACAGCTTTAACAACCTTTGGATCCATTGGAAAAGAAGCCGAATTTAACAATGTAACAGAAGCTGATTTCTTTTCATCTTTAGGAGGAATTAAAGATAAAATTTTAGGATTAATTCCAACTGGTTTAGGACTTGGAGCTTTAGGTTTAGGAACAATGTTTAATGATGCGCCTAAAATCACTGAAACAATAGATGTTGCAAAAGATCATGTAACTGAAACTATTACAGAAACAAGAAAAGTAGTTGATGTAGAACCGGAAGAAAAACCTTATGTAGCGCCAGTTGATGCTTACGCAGAAACTCATAACAACAATGGTGGCGGAGGTTTTTGGAAATGGTTAATTCCATTGATCCTACTTGCTTTAGCAGCCTTTTTCTTATTAAAAAAATGTAATAAAGACGAAGAAAAAACAGTTGTTACAGAAGAAACTGAAATTGTAGTTGATTCATTGAATACTGATTCTCTAAACGCTGCGCCAAAAGAATTATCTGATATTGATTTAGATGGTGTTGCTTTGAAAGGATACGCAAATGGATTAGAAGATCAAATTATCAAATTTATCAAAGCGCCAGATTTTGCAACAATGACAGAAGATCAATTGAAAGAAAAATGGTTCAACTTTGATAATGTCAACTTCGTTTTTGGTAAAACAGATCAATTAGAGCCAGGTTCTGACGTTCAATTAGATAATGTTGCTGCAATTTTGAAAAAATACCCAACTGCAAAAATTAAACTTGGAGCATACACAGATAAAGTTGGTGATGATGCGAAAAACAAAGTAATCTCTCAAAAAAGAGCAGATTACTTAAAAGCTGAATTAACAAAACGTGGTGTTGGTGCGCAAGTTATTGCTGCCGAAGGTTACGGAGAAGAATTTGCAAAAGTAGCTGAAACAGCTTCTGACTCAGAAAGAGCTTCTGATCGCAAAATGTCATTACGTTTCACAAAATAATCATTTCATAAAATTTCCAAATAAGGGTAAAGGCTACTTTATCCTTATTTTTTTGTTATTTTTTTCGAAACCAACTCGCAACAAGCTAAACAATTAATATCTTTGCACACTATGAAATTTTCAATCGATAAAAAAGACGAATTTTCTAAGGCAAGAGCTGGTGTTGTAGAAACCGATCATGGTAAAATCGAAACACCTATTTTTATGCCAGTTGGTACGGTTGGTACAGTAAAATCTGTTCACCAACGTGAATTAGAAGAAGATATTAAAGCCCAAATCATTCTTGGAAATACTTATCATTTGTATTTGCGTCCAGGAACTGATATTTTGCACAGAGCGGGAGGATTACATAAATTTATGAATTGGCAAAAACCAATCTTAACAGATTCTGGAGGATTCCAAGTGTATTCTTTAGCAACAAGTCGTAAAAAATCTGAAGAAGGTGTGCGTTTCAAATCGCATATCGATGGTTCTTACCATATGTTTACACCAGAGAAATCAATGGAAATCCAACGTTACATCGGAGCAGATATTTTTATGGCTTTTGATGAATTAACAGGAATTCCTGCAAAATATCATGATGCGAAACGTGCCATGCATGTTACACATCGTTGGTTGGAGCGTTGTAGAACTTGGTTAAACAATAACCCTGAATATTACGATCACAAACAAACGCTTTTCCCTATTGTACAAGGAAATGATTTCAAAGATTTGCGTCAAGAATCAGCAAAATATATTGCGGATTTCGGTGCAGAAGGAAATGCAATTGGTGGATTATCTGTGGGTGAACCAGAACCTGTGATGTACGAAATGACGGATATCGTAACAGAAATTCTTCCACAAGACAAACCTCGTTATTTAATGGGAGTTGGAACACCTTGGAATATCATCGAATGTATTGCTTTAGGAGTTGATATGTTCGACTGTGTTATGCCAACTCGTAATGCGCGTAACGCCATGTTGTTCACGTGGAATGGTGTTATGAATATGAAAAATGCAAAATGGAAAGATTGTTTCGAACCATTAGACGAAAACGGGACAAGCTATGTGGATAGTTATTACACAAAAGCCTATGTTCGTCATTTGTTCAATGCCAACGAAGCTTTAGGAAAACAAATTGCATCAGTTCATAACCTTGCCTTTTATTTAGATTTGGTAAGAGTGGCAAGAGAACATATCTTAGCAGGAGATTTCGCTCAATGGAAAGAACAAATTGTTCCACAATTAAAACAACGTCTATAGTTTGAAAATAATTGATAAATACATCATCCGAAACTTTATCGGAACCTTCATCTTTATGGTTTTGATTTTATCTACTATCGCCGTAATTGTCGATCTTAGTCAAAAATTAGGACGTATTAATGATAGTGGTTCTACTGCATATTCTGCATTAACCGAATTTTACCCTTATTGGTCAATTTGGATTATCAACACCTTTTTACCGATTGCTGTTTTCATCTCCGTGATCTATTTTACATCGCGTTTAACGATGCAAACCGAAATTGTAGGTGTACTTTCGGGTGGAATTAGTTTTTATCGATTTACCCTTCCTTATGTTTGGGTGGCTATATTTTTAGCTGTTTCAGCCTTAGTTATTGGAAACATTGTTTTGCCATGGGCTAATATCAAAAAAAATAAATATGAGTATGTTCATATGCTCAGCAATTCAAAAAAGGAAGAATATTACAAAAGACAACGTATTGGTTCGCAAATTTCCCCAAAAGAATATGTTTTTGTGGATAGTTATGATAGAACCGAAAAATTGGGAAGCTCTTTTGTCTACCAAAAATTTGATTCAACTGAATTAAAAAAACAAATCATTGCCTCAAGTTTTAATTGGAACGACAAAGATTCTACTTATGCATTAATGAGTGTTTACACGCGCGATATTAACAAAGATAAAACGGAAAAGTTAAATTACGAAGCCAATACAAATTTGAAGTTACCAGCTTCTCCAGACGAAATTTTACCAGAAGAATATGTTGCTGAAACAATGAATACCTTCGAATTGAATGAATTTATTCAGAAACAAAAAGCAAAAGGTTCTGCCAATGTAAATACATACGAAAATGAATTAAATAATCGTTTGAGCGGTCCATTTTCAACTATTATTTTGACACTTTTGGCTCTATCGCTTTCATCTAAAAAACGTCGTGGAGGAATCGGAATCAATCTTGCAGTTGGTATCTCACTAGCGTTTGTCTACATTTTCTTTTCGCAAACAACATCTACGTTTTCCGAAAAAGGATATGTGTCTCCACTTGTCGCCTCATGGATACCAAACATCGTCTTCGGATTACTAACTTTGTTTTTATATTTCAGACGAGCACGTTCATAAAATATTTCAAAAATCCAGTTCTAAAAAGAACTGGATTTTTTTTGTATCAACAATACAAGTAAATAATTTATTGAATCCATCTAAAAACTCACAATAATTTAACTAAAATAATTCTTCTTAAATTCGTCAGTTTTCAGAAATAAAATTTTTTATTTAATTGATAATAATTAACTTTAAGATATTCTAAATTAATTTCTTAGATTTAAAAAAAATTGAAGTGTAAAACTAAAATCAATTGATATGAAAAAAAATTTACTCCTTTTATTTTTAATCCTTTCGGTTTCTATTTTTTCACAAGAAACATTAAATACAATGTTTTATAATGTGTTCAAATTTCCGAATTCACTTCCTCAAAATCGTCAATTGATCTTAAGAGATATTTTAGACGAATACAAACCAGATTTATTTATGATTTGTGAATTAGTAACAGAAAATGGCGCTGATTTAATCTTAAATACATCTTTGCAAAATCAACCTGATAAATTTGCTCGCGCACTTTTTGTAGCTGATACAACGAAATTAGATGATCCGTTACAAACAATGGTTTTTTATAATACACGTAAATTGGCGTTAGTTAATCAACAAAAAATCCCAACAGTTTATCGCGACATCAATCATTATTCTTTTCAATTAAATATTACTTCAAACGATCCTATTCATTTAGAAGTTTTTGTTGCGCATCTAAAATCGAGTACAGGACCTGCAAATCGTCAAATGCGTTTGGAAATGGTGCAAGAAGTCACAAAATCCTTGAAAAAATTAACGCAACCTAATACATATGTTCTTTTTGCTGGAGATTTTAATTTTTATAATTCATCAGAACCAGCATATCAAGAAATTATCAATCCAGCAAATGCTATTTTGATGATTGATCCATTAAATGCACCTGGAAGTTGGCAAGACAATCCAGCTTTTAGCTATTTACACACTCAAAGTACTCGCGTTTCTAACATAGGTTTTGGAAGCGGAACTAATGCAGGGGCAAGTGGCGGTTTGGACGATCGCTTTGATTTTATTATGATGAGCGAAAATTTCAAAAACAGCTCACGTTTTTCTTTTATAAACAATAGTTATAAAGCGTATGGAAATAATGGAGATTGTTTGAATAAAGACGTTAAAGATCCTAATTGTACGGGTACCTACTCACAAACTTTACGAACTAATTTGTATAACATGAGCGATCATTTACCTATTGTCATGCAATTTAAAATTCATGAGAATTTAAGTACAACATCAATTGAATCAAAACCTTTTATCTGGTTGCAATCAGCAAATATCACGAATGATAAAATTATAATAGGAGTTGATAAAACTCAATTACATGCTCAAAATAATATACTTTTTTTTTACAATTCAGTTGGACAAATTATAAAATCGGTTCGTATTAATAATCAGTCAAATATTACGGTTGATTGTCAAGGCTTAGTGGCTGGAATTTATTATATTAAAACAAAAGAATCGAGCGAGATTTTAAAGTTTATAAAAAAATAATTCAATATAAGTTTTATCGAAAACAAGATAATTTCATTCAAAACAATAGCTCAACTATTTACTTAATATTTTAGCTAAAATCAATTCTTTAAAAATTTCGTCAACTTGCAGAAAATTCGTAATTTTGCATCTTAGTACAAATTCTAAAAGTAAGATGATAAACATTTCTCTTCCAGATGGAAGTGTAAAACAGTATGAGAGTGGCGTAACTCCTATGGACGTGGCGCTAAGCATTAGTGAAGGTTTAGCACGTAATGTAATTTCGGCTATAGTAAACGATCAACAAGTTGAAACAACAACCCCAATCACAACAGATGCAACGATCAAATTGTTAACCTGGAATGATGAAATGGGTAAAAAAGCTTTTTGGCATTCATCTGCTCACTTATTAGCGCAAGCTATTTTAGAGTTTTATCCAAATGCTAAATTAACTATTGGACCTGCGATTGACAAAGGTTTCTATTACGATGTTGATTTTGGTGAGGATAAATTTACAGAAGCTGATTTTGCGAAAGTAGAAAAAGCAATGTTAGAGAATGCAAAGAAAAAAGCTGAATTCAAATTATATTCAGTTTCAAAAGCAGAAGCATTAGAGACGTACAAAGACAATGAATACAAAACAGAATTAATTTCTAATTTAAATGATGGAGATATTACATTCTGTACACACGATAATTTTACAGATTTATGTCGTGGTGGACACATTCCAAACACTGGAATTGTGAAAGCTGCAAAAATCTTGAATGTTGCGGGAGCTTATTGGCGTGGAGATGAGAAAAACAAAATGTTGACTCGTGTTTATGGTATTACATTCCCAAAACAAAAAGATTTAACAGAATATCTTGAGTTATTAGAAGAAGCAAAAAAACGTGATCACCGTAAACTAGGGAAAGAACTAGGTTTATTTGCTTTCTCTGAAAAAGTTGGTGCAGGTTTACCACTTTGGTTACCAAAAGGAGCTGCTTTGAGAAGAAAATTAGAAAACTTCTTATTGAAAGAGCAACAAAAAATGGGTTACGAAATGGTGATTTCTCCGCACATTGGTCAAAAAGAATTGTATGTGACTTCTGGTCACTATGCTAAATATGGTGCAGATAGTTTTCAGCCAATTAAAACACCAAACGAAGGAGAAGAATTCTTGTTAAAACCAATGAACTGTCCACATCACTGTGAGATTTACAAAACTTCTCAATGGTCGTACCGCGATTTACCAAAACGTTATGCAGAATTTGGTACAGTTTACCGTTACGAACAATCAGGAGAATTACACGGTTTAACGCGTGTTCGTGGATTTACTCAAGATGATGCTCACTTATTCTGTACACCAGATCAATTATTAGAAGAATTCAAAAAAGTAATTGATTTAGTTTTATATGTATTTACAAATCTTGGATTTGATAATTATTCGGCTCAAATCTCATTAAGAGATCCAGAGAATAAAGAAAAATACATCGGATCTGATGAAAACTGGGAAAAAGCTGAACAAGCAATTATCACAGCATCAGCAGAAAAAGGTTTACCAACAGTTGTAGAATATGGCGAAGCTGCATTCTATGGACCTAAGTTAGACTTTATGGTGAAAGATGCATTAGGACGTCAATGGCAATTAGGAACAATCCAAGTGGATTATAACTTACCAGAACGTTTTGATTTAACTTACACTGGAGCAGACAACGAAAAACACAGACCAGTAATGATTCACCGTGCGCCATTTGGCTCTATGGAACGTTTCATTGCCATTTTGTTAGAAAATACAGCAGGTAATTTACCACTTTGGTTAACACCAGATTTATTCACAATTTTACCAATTAGTGAAAAATATGTGGAATATGGAGAAAAAGTATTAAATTTGCTGGCCGAAGAGGAAATTAACGGACTGATTGACAGTAGAAACGAGAAAACTGGTAAAAAAATCCGTGATGCCGAAATCGGTAAAATTCCTTTCATGTTAATCATCGGTGAAAAAGAAGCAGAAAACGGTACAGTTTCTGTAAGAAGACACGGAGAAGGTGATTTAGGAGAGATGACGATTCAAGCGTTTATCGACTTCATGAAAGAACAAATCAAATTAAAATAATTTAAAACAGAATAACTATCGCAATTAGAAGAAAAGGCGGCAGAGGTCCAGCCAGAGTAATTAAGGAAGATCAACACAAGATCAATGATAAGATTGACGCGAAAGAAGTACGCGTTGTTGGAGAAGGTATAGAACCTGGTGTATATCCAATAGCTAAAGCTTTAGAACTTGCAGAAGAACAAGGTTTAGATTTGGTAATGATCAGTGAAAAAGCCATTCCACCTGTTTGTCGTGTCGTAGAGTACAAAAAATTCTTATACGAACAAAAGAAAAAAGAAAAAGAACTTAAAGCTAAACAGCAGAAAGTTGTCGTAAAAGAAATTCGTTTCGGTCCTCAAACAGATGATCATGATTACGAATTCAAAAGACGTCACGCAAGATCTTTCTTAGAAGAAGGTTCAAAATTGAAAGCATATGTTTTCTTCAAAGGACGTTCTATTATCTTTAAAGATCAAGGAGAAATCTTATTGTTACGTTTAGCTCAAGAATTGGAAGATGTTGGAAAAGTAGAACAAATGCCAAAACTTGAAGGTAAAAGAATGATTATGATGATGGGACCTAAGAAATAATTAGGTTCTTATCATCTTACAAAAAATAAAAAACGTTTTAATTTTAAATATTTGTAATCATGCCAAAATTAAAAACAAAATCTGGAGCGAAAAAACGTTTCAAATTAACAGGAACAGGTAAAATTAAAAGAAAACACGCTTTTAAAAGCCACATCCTAACAAAAAAAGAGACTAAACAAAAGAGAAATTTAACTCAAACTGGTTTAGTTGATCAAGCTGATGTTCATTCAGTAAAACAACAATTAAGATTAAAATAAGAACGTGTTCTTATTTGGTTTATTAATTCATTATTAACCCTGTCGATGGGCCTTAAAGCAGAGCAATCTCGCCCACTACAAAAAAATTAAAAATTATGCCAAGATCAGTAAACGCAGTTGCGTCAAGAGCTAGAAGAAAAAGAGTTTTAAAACTTGCAAAAGGATATTACGGAAGAAGAAAAAACGTTTGGACTGTTGCTAAAAATGCAGTAGAAAAAGGTTTAGTATACGCTTACCGCGATAGACGTCAAAAGAAAAGAAATTTCCGTGCGTTATGGATTCAAAGAATTAACGCTGGAGCAAGATTACACGGATTGTCTTACTCTAAATTTATGGGAGCTATCCACAAAGCTGGAATTGAATTAAATCGTAAAGTTTTAGCTGACTTAGCGATGAACAATCCAGAAGCTTTCAAAGCAATCGTAGAAAAAGTAAAATAATTTTTTTAAACAATATTAAAACGTTTTAAAACTTGGCTATTTAGTCAAGTTTTTTTTTGCTTAAATTTGAATGAATGTCATTCTAAACTTGTTTTAGAATCTCATCATAAATATTATTTAAAAACCCTCAAATGAATCAACAAAAAGATTTATTTCTAAGAATTTGGCCATTTTTTGTTGTATTTTTTATCTACAATTTTGCCGCAATCGCCATGACGCAATATTATGGACGCGACGAATTACATCTGCATTTTAATCAGTACAGCAATCATTATCTCGATAAACTCTTTGTTTTTTATACCGATTTTGGAACCTATTATTTATTTTTTATACTTCTTGGTTATCTATTTTGGAAAACTACTCGTCGTTATTTTTATTATTTATTAGCTTCTGGAGCAGTTGCAACAACAATTAGTGTCTTTTTTAAGAATGTCTATTTCGAACAAGTTTTACGTCCTGGATATTATTTTACACAGAAAAAAATAGACATTATTCTAGTCAAAGATTATGCGATACAAATGGCTTCAACTTTTCCTTCGGGACATTCATTAACAGCCGCAATAATTTCGATGACTTTATGTTTATTAACCAAAAACAGATGGTTACAATTATTTTTTGCGCTCCATTTTCCGAGTATCGCAATTAGTAGAATCTACTTGTCACGCCATTTTGCGATTGATACAGTTGGCGGTTCGTTTATTGGTTTTTTTATATTTATCTTTATGTATTACATCATCAATCAATCTAATAAACCAAAATTAGATCAAAAATTTATTAACAATGGAGATTCAAAATAAACTTAAAATATCATTAATACAATACGATGTAATCTGGGAAGATGCAAAAGCTAATCACGCTTATTTAGATGAATTATTAACCAATCATCAAACCGATATTATATTGTTACCAGAAATGTTTGCTTCGGGATTTTCTATGAATGTAGAAAAAATTGGTCAAAAGCCTTTTGGAGAAACATTCGAATGGATGCAACACAAAGCCAAAGAATTGAATTCTGCGATTGCTGGAAGCATTTCTACGCATGAAAACGATAAATACTATAACCGATTTTATTTCATCTGTCCAAGCGGCTCTATTTACATTTACGATAAGAAACATTTGTTCAGTTACGGAAAAGAAGTTGGCGTATATTCTGCTGGAGATAAAATTGTAACGATAGATTATAAAGGATGGCAAATTCGTCCTATTGTTTGCTACGATCTACGATTTCCAGTTTGGATTCGCAATACTGAGGAAAATCCCTACGATTTGATACTTTGTAACGCTAGTTGGCCAAAAGCACGTCGTGAAGCTTGGATTTCACTCCTAAAAGCTCGAGCAATCGAAAATATGGCTTTTCTTGCTGGCGTAAATAGAATTGGTGTAGATGGCTATAATCTCGAGTATCAAGGCGATTCGCATCTGTTTGATACTTTGGGACAGGATTTGAAAACGATAAACAATCATCCCGAAATTTTACAATTCGAAATTGATAAAGAAGAACAAGATAAAACTCGAAAGCATTTTAATTTCCTAAATGATCGCGATTCATTTTATTTTGGATAAATAAAAGCTCAACTTCGGTTGGGCTTTTTTTATGGAATTATTTGGGCGTTCCCTTCGGTCGGGCTATCCGTTGCAATCTTTTGTAGAATAAAATTGGAAGTGATTACAGG